>JALFCJ010000145.1 GCA_022771185.1 Spirochaetales bacterium
CCAGTACATAAAAAACATCCATGCACAAAAGACAAAGAGCGTAAAGAATATAAAAGCTCTACACCGCTTTGCCCTTACAGGTACACCAATAGAGAACAGAATCATCGATCTCTGGTCAATATTTGATTTCCTTATGTCTGGATACTTGGAGGATCTAACTGCGTTTAAATCCAGCGAAATAGAGTCCATAAGAAGAAAGGTATCTCCATTTATTCTGAGAAGAATAAAGGAAGACGTGCTATCTGATCTTCCTCCTAAATATGAGAGAGTACTCTCTTCTGAAATGGGAGCTGAGCAGAGAAAGGTTTATGAAGCAGTGAGAGCTGAAGCGGCAAAAGTATTGGAAGAAGGAGGGAAAGCCTTCGATATTCTTCCATACCTTATGCGCCTGAGACAGATTTCAATAGACCCGAATATATATAGAGAATTATAAGGGAGGAAGCTCCAAGCTGGATATGCTCTCCTCTCTCATCCCTGATTACATATCTAAGGGGCATAGAATACTTATTTTCTCGCAGTTTGTTAAAGCATTGGATGAAGTAGATACACTTCTAGATAAACTATCTATACCACATTTCATGCTTACAGGGGATACAGATGTAAAGAAGAGAATGGACATGATGCTTCGCTTCAACGAAGAGGATGGCCCCGATGTATTCTTGATCTCGCTAAAGGCAGGAGGAACAGGATTAAATCTTACTGGTGCAGATACTGTAATCCACCTCGCCCCATGGTGGAACGTTGCGGCAGAAAACCAGGCATCAGATAGAACACACAGAATCGGTCAGAGGAGAAACGTAGAAGTGATAAAGCTTATTTCTGAAAACTCAATCGAAGAAAGAGTGTTGGAGTTACAGGAAATAAAGAAAGAGCTTGTGAAGAACGTAATATCAGATAGCGACGAATCTGTAGTAGAGGCATCGCTGGAGGATCTTGCCTTTATTCTCGGATGACAACTACACAATAGGCCTTTTCAACATAGGGGCCTATTGTTACAGATTACTTATAATCCAATCTTTTATTGTTGAATCAGAATCACCAAATTCCAACTCACACAATCCCTTTTTGTCCACCCACTTATAGTCTTGATGGACACTAAGCTTTATATCTCCACCTGTTATCTCAACTCTATGACATACAAGAGTAAAGTGTGTGTTGTTATAAATAAACTCTGTATCCAACAGGTGCTCTTTTACATCCACACTGAGATTAAGCTCCTCCATCCACTCACGCCTGAGAGTTTCTTCTACACTCTCTCCCCATCTATTCTTTCCTCCTACAAACTCCCACTTTTCAGATAACGGTCCCCCAGGAAGTCTTTTGGCAACTAGAAAAAGTCCCTTGTTTTCAGCTACTCCGCTTGTTGTGATCCTCTCTTCCATATTCTCCCCTATAACAACACAAAAGATGGAAAGACGAAGTGGACTAAGGCAATGATTAGGCTAAGCCATCCTAGCATTACTTTTCTCCCTTCCTTCGAAAAATTTATATACTCTCTTTCCTTTTTTATTTCTTCTTTACCGTAGACTATATAGAAATATAATGTCTCATATAAAATCATCAAAGCTGGAATCAAATCACCTAGAACCTTCGGACCGGGAGAAATAGGGAAAAAAACCAGAATGATCACTATTACTGCTCCAGCGATAGTGAAGATATTCAAAGCCTTTTTATTTGAAATCAAGAAAGAAGAGAATCTGAGAACAAAGGAAAGCTGGAGTCTATATTTATTTTGAAGAAACATTAAAGAAGCGAGAGCTAAATATAGAAATGAGAGAATATAACCTTGTATCATCTTTCCTTTCCAACCTCTTCTATCAGATCTTCAGAAGTATAGAATCCAAGACTCTCTCTAAGAGACCTGCCACACTTTTGATGAAGTATAACACCATTTATGGCACTCTCCAAAGGGTCCATTCCCCTAGAAAGGAATGCTCCTATTATTCCCGAGAGGACATCGCCGCTTCCTGCAACACCCAGTGAAGGGTTTGAGCCATCATATACATATGATTTCTCTTTATAGAAAATCCACACTACCGACGTCTTAATAACAACGACAGCATCCAGCATCTCTGAGGCTTTTCTACTTTTCTCATAGAAGTCTCCATCTTCAATTCCCAGATTACTGCAGAGTGTCCTAAACTCTCCTAAGTGAGGAGTAAGAACTGCGAGGGAGGAAAAATCATGGTCTCTTTCTATTAGTTTGATTGCGTCTGCGTCTATTACTATTGGTTTTCGACTTTCGACTACATAATCTAAAAGCTCTCTATCTCCCTCGTCCCACCCAGGACCAAGGAGAAAGGCGTTATTCTTTACTCGTCTGACGCTTTCTTTTCCTACCCCCATAATACTTGGGTGAGAGTTATATACTTTATCCAGTACTCCTTTTTCTGAGCATAGGGACACAAGACCGCACCCAGCGTGGAAAGCTGCGAGAGATGATATTAGAGGAGCTCCAGGGTATCTAAGGCTACCGCCAAATACAAAAAGGTGTCCTCTTGTATTCTTGTAGTCATAGAGAGAGAAAGGAGAAACAGAGTAATCGTCATCCTTTAGGAGAAAAGTATCGCTATCATAATACTCGTCTTCAGGAAAGCCAGGATTATAGAAGAAGATATCTCCACACTTTCTTCTGTTATCCGGGTAATACATCTCTCTCTTTCTGCACATAAAAGAAACTGTGGCATCAGCCTTATATCCAAAGCCAGAAGGAACATCCAAAGCTATTTTGTAGCAGGAAGAGTTATCAATCCGGGAAAACAGTGACACTAGCTCATCACTCATTTTCCCCCTGAAGGAGAAACCGAAGACACCGTCTACAATTGTATCAACATCGTCCTGGATATATGAGACGAAAACTTCACAGGGAAGAAGCTTTCTTCGTCTCATGTTCTCTTCATTCCCTTTATCAAAGAGAGGGAGGACATATACCTTCTTAGCTACTTTTAGGCTAAGGCGTGCCATCTCCAGGGCGTCACTTCCGTTATTCCCCTTCCCTACCAAGAACAAAACATTCTTTCCCTCGATTTGAGGAAGAAAGATACTATATGCGCCTTTTGCAGCGCTATCTATTAATTTCCCTTCAGATAAAGAGTGCCTTGAAATCAAGTCATGGTCCATTTCTGATGAAACGGAAAGTGAATATAGGTTCTCCATACAGAGATTCTAGACTTTTACTCTATCTTTGTCTTGAAGAAAATAGAGAAGATGTATATTGTTTCATTGTCTAGGGGTGGCGTAATGCCTGAGAAATACCCTCGAACCTGATCTGGACAATGCCAGCGTAGGGAACGACGTGATCTATATTTCTATTTTTATCCCCATGACAGAATCTTTTTTTCTAGGAGGCTTTCTTATGAAGAAGGCGATTTCTGTCCTGTTGGTACTCTTTATCGTGCTGACAATATCTGCACAACCAGTGCAGGAGACCAAGGCTGAAGAGAAGACTTTGACTCTCTATGCCTACGACACATTCTGCGGTGACTGGGGAAGTGCTGCAACATTGATTCCTGCTTTCGAAGAAAAGACTGGCATCAAAGTAAACGTAGTTGCACCTGGAAATGCTGTTGAAGTCATCAACAAGGTTCTTCTTGAGGGTGAGAACACTGAGTGCGATGTAATCT
>JALFCJ010000151.1 GCA_022771185.1 Spirochaetales bacterium
AGTGAAAACAAAGGAAGAGAAGACAAAGCCAACTCCAAGACCTAATACACGCTTTGAAGAGTTGGAGAATAGAATAAATAGACTTGAAGCTTATAGAGAGCTTTCAATGAAAAAGGAAGAGCCAAAGAAAGAAGAAAAGACAGCAGAAGAGAAACTTGAAGAGTTGGAGATCGAGAACGAGATAGCAAAGATCAAGGCAGAGAAAGGGATCAACGTATGAGCGCAATTCCAATTCTTGGAGTAATCTTTGCCTTCATCATCGCTATTGTCTGGGTAGCAGAAAGTGAGCATACAAAGCGTGAAAAAGCAAAGATTGAATCCGCTCTCCGTTCTGAAGAGATGGCAAGAGGTTATGAAGCTGGAACTTATTCTATAAGGGACAATGAGGAAGAGGATTTACCTGAAAACCTAAAACGGGTAAGAGATAGATTAGAAGAAGGCATCGTGGATTTGAAAAAGAGAATAAACAACATGATGCCAATAAGTAAGGAAAGAAGGAATATATAAAATGGAAATTAGAACAAGAAGATGGACAAGATCCCCAAGGGGATGCGTATTGGGTGTTGCAACAGGACTAGCAGAGTGGAGGGGCCTCCCTATTAATTTGACCAGACTCCTTGTTCTGCTGTTAATATGCTCTACAAGTTTCGTCCCTGGCGTAATCATTTACTTAGTCGTCGCTCTCTTACTCCCAGAGCAGACCAGTGACGATGTAATAAGAGAGAGCTATCATAGTTCTTCTTATTCAAGAAGAGAAAAAGAAGACGACGACTTAAAGAAGAGATATGAAAACTTAAAAAGAAAAGTCGAAGGAATGGAGAATGATCTCTTCGATAAAGAAAAAGAGTGGGATGCCCACTTTAAAGCTTCAACAGCCCTCTAATCCTAGGTCCTCAGAAATGGGGGCCTTTTCTATCAAGAACTTAATGACAAAAAAAAACAAAGAAACCTTTGACAGTATAGAGAGTGATAAAATAGTTATCAGTGAAGTTGAGTGAAGTATTACTACACTCTACTTCACTCATTACTTCATCACTTCACTGAAGGGTTTTAGTTCCATATATTTATAGAACAGCATGAGGATCTGAGATATAAAACATATCCTCTTGTGCAATTAGAAAAGTAAAAATAGCGGAGAATAAAAATAAATGTTGCAGATTCTAGAGCAAGAATAGGCTTCTTTGTTGAATTAATGTAATGTCATACAACTTGGCATAATAAAGACTAAAAATGTTTTATTACTCAGCGATAACTCCTAAAAAAAGAGTTAGCGCTGGACTATCCTTGAGTTTTTTGCTTTTTGAGCCTTATGCTTTCTATATGAAGATCTTAATAGGAAGAAAAGAAGAACAGAAGTTAGTTAAGGAATGTTTTGAATCTGATAGATCGGAACTTGTCTCCGTTTATGGGAGACATGGAGTAGGGAAAACCTACCTCATTAAAAGGTGTTTTGATGAGAAATTTGATTTCTGGTTTACCGGAATATACAAGGTAACAAGAGCACAGCAACTAGATCGATTCCAAAGTGAGCTTTTTGAAAAGAGTGGTGTTAAGATAAATAAAATAAAAGATTGGTTTCAGGCTTTTGATGAATTAAAAAAGTATTTGCTGTCTCTCAACAAGAAGAAAGTAGTGGTCTTCTTAGATGAGATTCCGTGGATGGATACTCCAAAGAGTAGTTTTTTGGCTGCTTTTTCATATTTTTGGAACATGTGGCCTTCTGAAAAAACGTTGTTGAAACTCTATGTCTGTGGTTCTGCAACTACTTGGATGATAGATAAGTTTGTAGGGGATAAAGGGGGAATATATGGCAGAATAACAAGTTCCATATATTTAGCACCTTTTAACTTGGGAGAGACAGAAGAGTATTTGGAGAAGGTTAAGCAAATTGAGCTTAATCGCTATCAGATTCTTGAGTTGTACATGATACTCGGAGGCATTCCATATTATCTAGATATGCTACGAAAGGATCTTCCTTTATCAAAAAACATCGACTATTTATTCTTTAAAGAGAATGCCAATCTCAAAACGGAATATGAGTTTTTGTTTAGATCCTTATTTAAGGAATCAAAGCCTTACAGAAAAGTAGTTGAAGCTCTATCTTTGAAAAAGAAGGGGCTGACAAGAGAAGAGATAGTAGAAATCACAAAAATATCAGATGGTGGAACGCTGACTGAAATACTGAATAATCTGAATAGATGTGATTTCATTAGAGAATATAAGGCTATTGGAAAGGAACAACGTGAATGTTTATATCAACTTACAGATTTATTCACTCTTTTCTATCTAAACTTTGTTAAAGATGGAAATAGCCAAGATGCAAGCTTTTGGTCTAATACTTCCTTTTCTGGAGAACGAAATGCATGGGCAGGGTATTCATTTGAACAAGTCTGTTTACATCATATCAGACAAATAAAGTCCAAGCTTAGCATTCTAGGTGTTCTCAGCAATATATATTCTTGGAATTCCAAAGGGTTTATTGATTCTGATGGTACAAAATGGAATGGCGGTCAGATAGATTTATTAATAGATCGAAATGATGATGTCATCAATATATGTGAAATAAAGTACTGTAATGACGAATTTGTGATAACTGATGAATATGAAGAGAAGCTAAGAAAAAGGGCAAGCTTATTTAAAAAGGTTACAAAGACTAAAAAAGCACTTCAGCATGTTTTTATAACTACTTATGGAGTGAAGAAAAATAAACATAGTGGAATAATGCAAGCCGAAGTTACAATGGATGATTTATTTCAGAAATAACCTAATCTTTTAACATGATAACTCAGCGATAACTAATAAAAAAACAGAGTTATCGCTAAGTAATACGTATGTTCTTGCCTTTTGAAAGAAGAAAGAATACCTTTGGGATAAATAGATTCTTCCTAAGCTTCCTTTCCACCTAAATATAATGACTGGCATAGAAATCAATATACAAACACAAATAATGATTAGGATATGTAAGAAAGTGATACAAACACGGTAAACGATACAGCTTTCACGCATGGTAAAATAAGTTGGTTTTCACAAAAAGGAAGTTGCATATGGCAAGACGAGAAGCATTCAGGATGTACCTTAAGAAGGGATTTGAAAAAAAATATGAATGGAGACATAGAAATATATGGCCTGAAGTTAAGGCAAAAATAGAGGCGTCCGGCGTCTATGATTATTCAATATTTCTTGATGAGAAGACGGGAGTACTCTTTGCTGTCCAGAAATGTAAGGGAGAAGAAGGAAGCCAGAATCTAGGAGCTGATGAAATAATTAAGAAGTGGTGGCACTATATGGCTGATATCATGGAGACAAACGAAGACGAGTCTCCTGTTTCAGAGCCATTGAAGGAAGTATTCTACATGGAGTAAAGAGGGTAGAGTATGGAATATAACATAAAAGACTATGGTGCCATCCCTGATGGTAAGACGCTTAATACTTCTTCCATTCAGAAGGCAATAGATGAAGCAAGCTTGGAGACTAACTCTACTGTCATCATTCCAGAAGGAGTATTCCTTTCTGGAGCAATATACTTAAAGAAAGGAGTGGATCTTCAGATAGATGGAACTCTCTTAGGTTCCTCTGACGTCTCCGATTACCCTATGGTAAAGACACGCTTCGAAGGACACGAAGAAATATGGCCAGATGCGTTGATCAATATAGACTCTCTCTCTGATTTCTCAATAAAGGGAAAGGGAACAGTTAATGGAAACGGTATCCCATACTACAAGAAGTTCTGGGAAGAAAGAGACGATGCAATAAAGAAGGGCCTCCCTTTTGTTAATAAAGATGTTCCTCGTCCACGCTTATTCTATATAAGGCACTGCTCTAATTTCTCTATTGAAGGGATACACCTAAAGGACTCAGGATTCTGGAATCTTCATATATACGACTCTAGAGATGTTACAGTTAGAAACATCCATGTCTCTTCCCCTCATGAGGGAGAGATAAGAGCGGCTAGTACTGATGGAATAGATATAGATGCCTCTGAAAACGTTGTATTAAGAGACAGCTACTTTGAAGTAGACGATGACTGTATCTGCATAAAGGGTGGAAAAGGCCCCAAAGCTCATATAGATAATAAGCCTACAAAGAATATTCTCGTTGAAGACTGCGTCATAGGCTTTGGCCATGGTGCTGTTACTTTTGGTAGTGAAGCATGCCTTGTTGAAAACGTGACTATCAGAAACCTTAAAGTCAATGGTGAGAACCAAGTGGTAAGATTCAAGTTCCGTGGGGATACTAACCAAAGCTTTAAGAATATTCTCTTTGAAAACATAGATATGACATCAGGCATCGTCTTTGCTATCCGCCCTTGGATAAGCCGACAAGATGAAGTCTATGGTGATGATAACCCATCTCTAATTGAGAACCTTACTGTAAGAAACGTTGTTGCCAAGGATGTTATGGCTCCTGGAATGATTCTTGCTGATCCTCCTCTTACAGTGATCAAGGACTTAGTATTGGAGAATATTTCTATAGAGACAGCAAAGAAAGAGCAGACTCTCAGTAGACATGACGCATACGAAGAAGAGAGAAGCGCTCTAAGAGATAAACTAGAGCTAGATAGTATATCTTCCTGTGTAATAAGGAATGTAAAAGTAAACGGAATAGAAGTATAAAAAACGGTAGATTCATGGACAAGAATAATTCGTTCCACACTTCTTTGTTCCTTTAGCGTTATACTACACAATCTGTACGATAAACCCTTAAAAATGCTTTATTAATCAGCGATAACTCACCAAAAAACAGAGTTAGCGCTGAGTTATCTATGTGTTTTTGATATGTCTTTTTACATGATGAGACGTGTGAAAGAACACAATAAAGAATAATAAATACTGTAGAAAAATCAAAAAAGTCTAAATGAGTAGCCGACGGATAATATGGCGTCTCTTCTCTTCATCAGATCAACTTTTGTTCCTTCTATATTTGAAGAGAAGAATGTCAAATCCATCAAGAATCCCTCTTGTATAACGAAATATCCTTTTCCTAACGGTATCTCACAATTGAGGCCAGCCAGTAATCCCCAAGTTCCACCTGTTATTTGATAGTCGATATATTTATCTTTTCCCAATGGTTTTGAGAATACTGGACCACCGAAAACATCAATTGAAAATGGGGACTGTACGATATTTACCATCAGCAGTAAATTACAATCTGCCGAAGCGAATTCAATTTGTCCTTCCCTGTCGTTACCTTCAATATATGGAAGGGCAAAGCCATTCTTTAATTTCATATCTACGCCACACTGTAGCTTAAGAAATGTTGGAGTCTTATATACAAGAGAAACTCCCAGAATAAAAGGATTAGATACTTTTGTTTTATTTGGATAAATATCATTCTTTGTCAAAGAGTCGGAAAGAATATGATTATGTATTCCTAATCCAGCCTTCACCGTCAGTGATAAGCTTTGGCTTCCTCTCATATTGCTGGTATCAGAAATAAGAGCTTTTAGAGTGCTGTCATACAGAAGATCAAAAATGGCACCTCTTACAACAGACAAGGATTCAAGGTCAATCATCCTAAGTTCTACCCTATAAGATGAAGCTAAATGTTCTCCTTTTCCAATAATTACTTTTGTTGCACCAGTAATATTTCCAATAGTGACAGCACTTTTTTCATCTACAATACCGCTGGTTTGAAATTCCATTTCATCAATGAGTGTATTTATTCCTCTTCGTTCAACAACGAATATGCCTTTATTGATCAACCTTTCTTCCAAATCAGAAATAATGGAAGTAGAAAGATCATCATCGATGGAATCGAAAGAAACAAAGGCAAGCCTATCACTCTCTGAAAGAACAGAAGAGAAAAGATCTGTATATTTATCTAGTGCAGTATCATAGCTTATGGCAGCGCTGAAAATTAAACTGAAAGAAGAAATGAGGGTTATTAGAAGAAGAGCAGTAATATGTTTTTTCATCTTAGTCCACCTTATATGAGTACCCTATATGTAACAGTCCACCCATTCTATGTAGAAGCTCCAATGTCTTCTTTTCATGGTTAGGATTTTCAAAAAGGACACCAAAATCACCAGTAGCTGTGATAGGCATTAAGTCATAGAAAATAACAAAGCCAAAGTTTAAGCATCCTGGACCCAATTTGTAGTTGCAGTCAACACCAGCTTCGATACCAGGAATGATGTTTTCATTTAACATGACACTTCCATGAGTATTCTCATTGGAAAAGAGCTTTGGATAGTTTTCTGCAAACATAAAAGCTCCTGTAGGGAGTGAAATGTATGCTCCTACAAATCCTTCTACATCAATAGGCTTATCCATAATCCTATATTTGAGCCTTAAAGGGATATCTAAAGATGGATAGAACCCTACTATTTGTGGAACTGAGTCTCCTTCTGGCCTTGAATAATATGTTTCGTTGTATTTTATAGAGTTCCTAAGAAATAAATCGAAGCCAGTTTCTAAGGAAATACCTAATCCCATATCGTATGCGATAAACAATGAAGGAACAAAAGATGACTGAGGTTGATAAAATGGAGTTAGTCCAATTTCCTTTAAGTCATAGGTGTTATAATTAAACTCAAGGTCATAAGAAATCCTGTTACCTATTCTAAATTTCTTACTTCCTTCTGTGTTGCTGGGTGTCTCAAGCACTCTCTTTAAGTCATCGTCATATCTTATTTCATAGCTTTTAAGTCGTTCTACTCGCCCTGATTCTGCATCAACAAGCCTAAGCTTAACAGAGAAATAAGAGACCATATTCCTTGCTTCACCAAATATCAAGTGTCTGGCCCCTATAGCTTTTCCAATGCTTACTGCTTCTTTTTCGTTGACTATCCCAGATGTCTGAAGTTTAAGTTCTTCTAGAACTATTCCAGTATTTCTTCTATCCAGTACAAGTAAGCCCTTGTTCATAAGAGTGTATTCGATATCACTCCAGAACCTATTGCTGAATTCATTTGATTCAGAATCCATGGCAACAAAAGCTACTGCATCATTCTTTTCAATGACTTCAGTAAATAATTCTGTAAAACCTTCAATGCTTTCTTCATAGCTGACAGAAGCAAAAAGACTTGTTGATAAAAAAATCAGTACAAATAAAGAGAACGCTTTTCTCATTAATGTTTCCTTGGAAAATAAGTTACTTTTTTACTTTAGTTTTAAATGTTTGAATCCGCAAGGAAGTTTTCATAAGTAGATAAAATAATTCAAAACAAAACATAAGTTTTATTGCAGTATGTAAGATTGCAACATAGAATAAAAAATAACTCAAAGGGGTAATTAGTAATGAAAAAAAGTAGTTTCATTGTCGTTTTGATGCTGATAGTAGCATTTTGTTTCGTTTCCTGCTCTTCTTTAAATCATAAGGTTGCACTTTCTCAGAATAAAGCAGTCGAAGGAAAGAATGGCATAAAGAGACCTGATTGGGTCATCCACGATCAGTCCACTAAAAAGATTCATTATGCTGCAGGATTTGGTGAAGGAAAGACTTTCGAAACTGCAAAAATGAAAGCTAGATTGAACGCCGATTCCGAGATGGCTCTTTGGATCTCTACTACAATCGATGCAGTCAGAGATAGATATATCGAGGAATCCACAGAAAATCTTAATGAAACATATATCGATAGGTTTGTATATTCTGCAAAAGAAGCTGGTCAGGCTTTAGTGACTGGACTTATTGAAGAAGATTATTGGGAAGATGCAGAAGGTGGAGTATGGGTACTAGTTTCACTTCCTGTAGCAAACGTTAAGGCTCAGATCAATGCAGCCATTACAGCTACATGTGCAGACACTTCTGTCTTTACAGGTGACACAGACAAAGTCGTCAATGAAATCATGAGTGTCGTGGACAAGGTTATTCAGTGAAATTATTAAGAAAAATAGCTTTGGCATCCGTCTTGGTTGCCATATTGGTTTCATGTGCGTCCTCTTCTTGGACAACTAATCCGTACTCTGTGGTGTCAAAAGACAAATATGTGGCAGCCGTAGGGTACGGCATGACCATGGAGACTGCAGAGCAGAATGCAAAGGTGGAGCTTGCTTCACTTTTTGGTTCAGGCATTAACTCTGTAGTATCAAGAGTAGTAACAGAAAGCGAAGTAGAGAGGAACGGAATCACTTCAGAGTCTTCCTCAGACAAGTTCTTCCAGGCATCAAGCGTTACAATCGATGTCGATAACCTTTATGGCGTCGAGATTGTAAAACGCATAGAGAAGGATGGCAGATTCTTCGCTCTTGCAGCCATGGACAAGGCCACTACCTTGGATTGGTACAAGTCCCAGCTTGAATCACTAAAGAAAACATATAATACACTCCTTCCTGATGCAAATGGTGATGGAGCATTGGCATCCCTCGAAAAAGCAGTTCTTCTTTACAAGACAGTGGAGGAACATAATAGAGATGCCGCCATATGTTCATACCTATCAGGAGAAGAAGGCGATTATATCGATACCTCTAAAGCAAGAGAGATTCTCAGAAACGCTAAGTCATCCATCGTCTTCTCCCTCAGTTGGCTTGGAGAAGAGGAGCCTTCAGTTACATCTGCTGTATCAAAAGTATTCTCATCTTTGGGTCTGAGAGTTGGAAAAGAGAACGAGTCTCCTACCGCTAAAATAGAAATACTATTGGATTGGACAGAATCTAAAGGTTGTGGAGTTGCTTCGTCCTTCGTCTTTGCAGAGTTTGACGCATCTATATCACTAGTGGATATGACAGACGGCGGATCTGTATTTGTCTATACAGCAAAGGGAAGGGAAGGGCACCAGACGATTGAAGGTGCAAAGAGCCGTGCTCTCACAGTTCTTTCTGAAGAGATAGCCAATGGACTTGGAAACGAATTAAAGGAAAAATTCGCTCTATGAGAATAAAACAAACCAAAAGAATCATATCATTATTGATCATCCTTTTGATCGCTTCATCTCTCTTTGCAGCATCTGCTGTAAAGTATGATCAGTTTATTAATCAGGCTACAGAGTTCTTCGGCTCATATCTTTCTTCCGATATAAAGGTGACTCTTGTAAACGTAGAGAGCGAATATCCTGAGTTTTCTGAAGAACTTCTCAATGATTTGGAGAAGAAACTCATAAACTTCGGTTGCACAGTCCTCGACAGAAAGAACACTGATGCAATCGTTGCCGAACTTGAGTTCCAGTCATCAGGACTTGTAGATGACAGGGAAGCTGTTTCAATAGGCCATATGCTGGGAGCAGACATGATTATAGTCGGAAAAGCTACGAACAAAGGCGACTATATGAAGCTGGAGCTGAGCCTCATCGATATCTCTACTACTCTTGTGGTAAGAAAAGAAGACTGGAACATCAAGTATGATGATACTCTTATTTCTCTTATGAAAGGCGAAGGGAATACTATAGGAAATAAACTT
>JALFCJ010000184.1 GCA_022771185.1 Spirochaetales bacterium
TGTTAAGGATAAAGCTTTTATTACATCATTCCTAAATTACTTTCAATATGGCGATAAATTTGACTATGTTGATAAAATCTACTACTCAGAGGAAGTGGAAGGAAAGACAGTAAGCTTCTCTATCACTCCAGACCATGTAGAGAGTATTAATGAAAGAACTCTTGAATACATTGCTATAGACGGTGTCCTCTACGATACAAAGGAAATGGTCGAGTCTCTTAAGAGTGAAGTCGTCAAATAAGAACATTAGACTCTCATAGAGATAGAATTACACTATAACTATAGATCTGCAGGAAGGTGATACCTTAAATCTTCTTTTGAAAGAAGGATAGGATTATGACCCTTGTTTTTCATCACATGTGAGTTTTATAATTTGCAAAAACGGAGGCTATCTATGGCTAAAGAACGAATCTGGAATAAAAGTTTGGATATAATCAAGACAGTTGCAATCATTACCGTTTTGATGACACATATCAGTGCATCATTTGTTATCCTGTTCCCTGTCTCTTCCCCGGAATTCATTTGGGGGAATATCATAGACTCTTTGTCCCGAATAGGCGTGCCACTGTTCGTGATGGTCAGCGGTGCATTGTTTTTGGATGAGGACAAGCCCTTCGATGCCAAATCATTCTTCAGGAAACACCTGTTGAAGATGGTCGTACTCTTGGTAATTTGGTCGATTGTTTACGGGATATTTTATAGCATGGTAAGCGGTGTCGGCATTTTGGATTACATCTTTAATTTTGCCGGAACTCTTTATCCTCACATATGGTATATGTACATGATCATCGGTCTTTATCTGATAACGCCTGTCTTGAGATTATTTGTAAAAAGAGAGAACAGCAAATATATCCTATACTTCATCATTCTTTCCGTATGTGGAAACTTTATTCCGAGTTTCCTTGGCATATTCAAAAACATCTTTGGATTTACTGTGGCAAACTACTCTTCAAGGCTATACCTTAACTTTGCTTCCGGATATACCACATATTTTCTTCTCGGTTGGTACATTACAAATGTCGACATAAAGAAGAAAGCAAAGAATATCTTGATTGGATTGGGCGGAATGGGGTTGATACTGATGATTGTCCTCACACAAGCCTTTGAAAGCTCCATTCCAGCGTCTTACCAATTCACCTATGATAGCCTGAGTATCCTGCCCTTTGTTTATTCTCTAGGGTCATTCCTACTTCTCTATAGAAGAGAAAACACAAAAAAGAACAGGAAGGCATTCCGCTTTATCTCCAAATATACATTCGGGATCTATATGCTTCATATCATTTTTCTGGAAATATTTATGAATTATATACTTCCTTATTCACCGTCAACATTCA
This sequence comes from Spirochaetales bacterium, assembly GCA_022771185.1. Lineage (GTDB taxonomy): Bacteria > Spirochaetota > Spirochaetia > Sphaerochaetales > Sphaerochaetaceae > Ornithospirochaeta. The sequence continues at coordinate 1,335 of JALFCJ010000184.1, forward strand.
TCACCCCTCTGTTGTATATGGTATTGCTGTTTGTCGTGATTGGGGCACCTTCTGTCCTTTTCTCCTATCTGATAGAAAAAGTACCATATGTGAGAAAACTTCTGTATCTATAACCGATTGTTTGTATCCCCGGTACTTAACACTCTCATCAAACTGCATTTGGCAAGACAGCTTCTGCATATGAAAGATTATGTTTTGTCAAATGCAATTTTTGAGAGGAAACCTATGGAACAAAAAGTATTGCTTAAAATGGGGGCGGATCAAAACAATAAAGAGCGGCAGCGGTTCAATAAGTTATGGAATGTTTGAAAAACAAATCATGTCTTTCCTCATCAATGCAACTATCAATCTAACATATTCAGATGAGGATCATTGTGACTGCGAAATATCAATGGATTTTCATGACACTCTGATCATTGCAGAATGGGATGCAGTGAATAAAGAATGGATTAATCCGAGACTGGTCGACAAAAGTTCTTTCGAGTGCAGAATATATCCGAAAGACTACTTCAATGCTGAATCGCTCTACCCGTCGGTACAGGACATGTGGGACTTCTTTGAAGCATTCTTCAAAGTATCTGAATTTGAAGACATATTGACCCAATATGAAGCTGAATTCACGACCAATAAGATATTTAGGGACAAAAATGGGTCACTTCTATACAGGTATGCATTTGTTACATTGTTTGATTCTGAAAGCATGGACTTATTGGAGTTTAATAATGGAAAAGTAAAACTTGAAGGCAAGGAGTATGATATTGCATACTGTATCGATGACGCAGCAACGCTAAATTGCAAATACATCAGGATCGATGGAAAGTTCTACAACCCAGACAAACTGAACCAAAGTTTGAGACAAAAGTAGAACTATTGATTCAGACATCCGGTAAAATGTAACAAAAACCCATCAATTGCATAAGCTTTTGATGGGGGTTGTTGTTGTGTTTTCTGATAAGGAAATTCAAAAAAAGCATCCAATGGGAGATTATTCCTTGATTCTGATGACCTTTCCTGAAGAAACGATAGCTTCCTCAGGACACACCAGAATACATAGATGGCAGCCTACGCACTTTTTGGGATCCATGAGAGGCTTTCTGTCGGGAGTAAAGCTTATGGCCTGATGACCGCCGTCCATGCACGATATTACACAGCGGCCACATCCGATGCACTTCTCTCTCAAAAACTTCGGGTAAACTACTATGTCTCTCTCCACTTCCTCTACATCTACGACTTTCTTTACCATGCCGCCTACAATATCATCCATTGTTACGCCACGTTCTTTCATGAATATCAAAAGCCCTTTCTTAAGGTCGTCGATGATTCTATATCCATACTGCATCACTGCAGTGGTAATCTGTATCGACTTAGCTCCCAAAAGAATAAAGGCAAGGGCATCTTTCCAGGTCTCTATGCCTCCCATTGCAGAGATATGTTTCCCTTCCAGTGCTTTGTTCTGTGAAAGTTCCGAGATGAATCTCATAGCGATTGGGCGAACAGAGTTTCCAGAAAAACCTCCTACAGCCACTTTGCCGCTGCCTGGCTCTATTTCTATCAGACTCTTTATGGTATTTATGGCTGCAATTCCATCGGCACCACCTCTTACGGATGCTTCTGCCGCAGGACTCATTATGCCTACGTTTGGAGTAAGCTTGGAGAGAATGGGAAGATTCGTTCCTCTTCGCGCAGCCTTTGTAAAGAGTTCAACGACTCTGGGAGACTGTCCTACATCAGAGCCTGTTCCGTCTTCCACCATGTTGGGGCATGAGAAATTGAGCTCGATTGCATCTGCTCCTGCTTCAGTCACCTTCCTTGAGAGATACTCCCACTCCTCTTCATCTCGTCCCATAATCGAAGCAAGGAGGAATTTATTTGGATAATTCTCTTTCAAGCGTCTGAAGATATCTAGGTTTTCTTCCAATGTATGGTCCGAAAGTTGCTCTATGTTTTTGAATCCTATGATAGATCCTGTGTCTCCTTTGATGGCGGAAAACCTGGGGGATGCCTCATGTATATCCATCAAAGATAGTGTCTTGAACGCTACACCAGCCCAACCTTCATCGAAAGCTCTGGCACACATTTCATAAGTACTGCCTACTACAGAAGAGGAAAGCAAAAAGGGATTCTCTATCTTTATTCCGCAGATATCGCTTTCAAGAAGCTTCTCGTCAGATATGTCGACATCCGAGACCGTTACTCTCTTCACCTTTTCCATTACCTTTTTGATAGGGACGCTCTTCATGCAAGCTTTCTCACAGAGGGCAGGACAGGAAGAACAATCTTCCCTCATCTGAAGCTTGGCTGCTTTTTCATTATCAAACCAAACGCTTCGGAGTATGGATCCAGGATCCATGCAAGGGCACGCTTTTGAACAAGGTGGATCGAGACATAAGACACAATCCACCATATCTTTTCTATAAACAACTCTATTCATACTGATCCTCCGATGAAAAATGGCTCAACGGAAGTATTGTAAACCCAAAAAAGGAACAATAGGCAAAAAAACTATTTCCTTATCAAAAATAGCACTACTTCGAGTGGTCGGTATAAGGATTGAACTTATGACTTTCACAACGTCAACCTAATATCTTGGGCTCCAGAAACGCTATCACAGAAAAGAAGCTCTCCGATGGAGAATACGCAGAGCTTGAAAAGGAGTACCGGGATTCTCAGGCTGAAAGAGATAAACTCCAGGATGAGCTTACAGGGCGCAGGCGAAAGTCGCTGATGATAAAGAGGTGTTCATGGATGAGGTGAAGGGTTTCGACGATGTTTTCACCGAATTCTCGTAAAACCTCTGGCTTGAGCTTGTGGATGTGATGGTTGTGTTGGACAAGAAGAGTTTCAGGGTGAAGTTCAAGAGCGGGATGGAAGTACCGGTTGAGCTTTGATGGAGAGAATGGTGATAAAGGTCTATGGCATTGTTGCTATAGACCTGTTTTTTTTGTTGTTAACTCGCAAAAAGTCGGAACAAGACCTGCCCGCAGAGATACATTCTGGGAGGCTAAATGAGAGATCGCCGTGCCTGAGTAAGGAACTTTTCCCTGATTCAGAATCTCCTGTGTGAGGGCAGACAAGACTGAAACAGCATAGCCTTTGCCCTCGGCAAAGGAATTGAAGCCCATTTCCCACATCCGTTCGCTGTTTGCAGTTGCGCCCGCTACAGCCAGTAGCGTTTCTGCATCATCATAGATCGCGGTACCCAGAACATCTTCAATATAGTCCTCAAACAGAAAGGCTTCATCAATACGTTCGTCGTCTTCAAGCTCTGCTATTTCCGCACTGTGCAGGAATCGTACCGTGTGTACAGGCTCGGGAACCGAGAATCTGGGTGTAAAGAATAAGTGCGCCTGATCAATCTCATAGCCAAATTCCTGTAATTTGCGATCAATGCTGATAAGCGTACCCGCTTCAAAGCACCATTGTGCGCTGCAATGCTTCGCTAAAACGGATCTGCTCCAATCTATAAGCTCTGGTGCGGCGGCAATCACCAGCTTTCCGTGAAAGGACAGCATGGACAAAACACCCAATTCCTCACGCTTTCGTGCCCGATCATTGGGGCGCAGTTCTGTGACCAGGGTTTCTTTACTGCAAAACTAAGATGTCCTCAGCTGTAAAGGAATGATGCTATTCTGTTCGTGAC
>JALFCJ010000276.1 GCA_022771185.1 Spirochaetales bacterium
TTCTCAGGAATATCTGTAACTGTGAATGTAACAAGGTTCATGTTTTCCTTGATGATGGCGATAAGGCCGTCTACCATACCCTTGAGTTCATCGTTTGGTTCTGTGTAACCCTTCTCGAGGATAACAGAGCAGAGGTCTTCACCAAGCTTCTTGAAGTCATCGTTCTTAGCAACAAAGTCTGTTTCACAAGAAAGTGAAAGCATGACAACCTTCTTTCCGTTGCTCTTAACAAAGACTCTACCATTCTCAGTTGCTCTGTCCTGTCTCTTTGCAACTGCTGCAAGTCCCATTTCCTTAAGGATCTTTTCAGCGCCGGCGAAATCTCCGTCAGCCTGAGTGAGAGCCTTCTTGCAGTCCATCATACCTGCTCCAGTGATATCTCTGAGCTTCTTTACATCTGCTGCTGAAATAGCTGCCATAGTTTTGTTCTCCTTATACTGCGGATAAATTACTTATTGAAGTATTCCTCTTCGTCGGAATCTTCCTCTTCCTCTTCCTTCTCTTCACTTGGTGTGTAGTTGGAATAGTCTTCGATGATCTCATCCTTCTCTTCTGGAGTTGGATTAGCTTCTGCCATCTCTTCTTCATCTTCGAGAGATTCGATGATCTGGATACCTGCTTCGCTGTCTGCGTCGATTACAGCGTTAGCGATAATCTCGACAAAGAGAGAAATAGCTCTGATAGCATCATCGTTACCAGGAATTGGGTATGTGATGTCTGTTGGGTCACAGTTTGTATCGACGACTGCGATGACTGGGATTCCAAGTCTCTTAGCTTCTGCAACTGCAAGAGCTTCCTTCTTTGTGTCGATGACAAAGAGTGCACCAGGAAGATCCTTCATATCCTTGATACCACCGAGGTCTCTTTCGAGCTTTGCCATCTCTTTTGTGCGGAGAGCGACTTCCTTCTTTGTGAGGGAATCGAATGTTCCGTCAGCCTGCTCTCTCTCGAGTTTCTTAAGCTTAGCAACAGACTTCTTGATTGTTGTGAAGTTTGTAAGCATACCGCCAAGCCATCTGTTGGAGACGTAAGGCATACCACATCTCTTTGCTTCTGTCTCGATAGCCTGCTGTGCCTGCTTTTTTGTACCTACGAATAGAATCTGCTTGTCGTTCTTTACCTGAGCTCTTACTGCTTCGTAAGCTTCAACGATACAAGCACTTGTCTTCTGAAGGTCGATGATATGGATTCCGTTTCTTTCTGTGAAAATGAAACGAGCCATCTTTGGATTCCATCTTTTTGTCTGATGGCCGAAATGTACGCCTGACTCGAGCAGGCTCTTCATTGTTACTACTGCCATAGTAGTTTCTCCTTTCGCAAACCCTTATTAACTTGAAACATTCCAAGTTTTGGTTCCCTTGCACTAGATCTCTTCCATACGGAAGGAAATTCGGCTGCCACGCAACCTCTCGTATGCTACAACATAATAAAACATGACTTCAAGTGCATATTGCTGATGTTATGTGAATAATTGTTGGCAAATTTACGAATCTAAGTGTAACATATAGCTAAATATTTTGTTAAAAATATGGAATATAACCTTTTAGGTTTTATTATATTATCCGTGATACGGAGGGATGTTTATGAAGAAAATGATTATTGCCTTCTTGGCAGTGACCCTCGTTTTTTCATTGATTGGCTGTGATGCAATGCTGAATGTAATGGAAAAAATGAGCAATAACGTAGCAGGGACAGAAAAGAAAGTTATTGATGACTCTCTTAATGCTGCAAAGCCTGTTCCTAGTGATAAAAAAGAGGAGACTGTTTCATCTGAAGATGGAAAGACTACTACTACAACTAAAACTTTCACTCAGTCATCCGGTGAAGAATCAAAGCCTCTTTTCTCAATTGTTGAAAATACAGAGAAAGAAGGTGAAGTGACTACAAAAACAGAGACAACGCTTTCTCTTGGGGAAGGTGAAACAAAAATTGATATTCCTTTGAAGGCAGAATCTGCTAATAAGCTTGCTGCTGTACAAGCTGTTCTCACTCCTACAGATCTTTCAGACGTTATCAACGGACTTAAGTCAGGCAGCAAGAGTGAAATTGAAACAGAACTCAAGAAGCCAGCTGATGAAGAATCAAAGAAAGCAGCTGCAGGAACTCAGAAGGTCATCAATGTTCTTATTGAGTCTTTGGACGTTGATCTTACTCCAAAAAAAGCTGAAGAAATTGAAGCAATCAAAGATCCAGAAGAAAAGAAAGCTGCTGAAACTATGAACAAGGCTTTGGAGACTGTGAACCTTATTCTTGGAAATACTGCTTCTGAAGAAGAGCCAAAAGAGATGACACAGGCAGACGTCGTTGTCCTTACAGCATTGAATAACGTTGTATTTAATAATGTAGAAAATGTCGTTGGTTCTTTGGCTACTATGCAGAATAACGATGCTACTAAGGAAGATAAGGAAGCAGCTGAAAAAGCACTTATGAAAACTGTAATGGATGAAGCGACAACACTTGCAGATATCGTATCTGTTGTTCCTTCTGATATGGCAGGCGGTATTCTAAGTATGTTGGATATACTCATGTCATCTTCTGGTAAATAAGGACGGGGGAAAGAAATGAAAAAGATTATTACAATAGCATTAGTTCTTGTTGTTTCCATATCAATGGTTTTTGCTGATGATGTATTTGATAGTTTTAAGGCTGATCTTAAGGCAAATGAAGCTAAGGGTTTTGCAGAGTCTTTAGAAGGATATAAGCCATCAAACCCACAGAGCATGGGTATGGGTGGTGCTGGACTTGCAATTAATGATGGTTTGGATTCTCTTTTCTATAACCCATCTATTCTTGGACAGGGTAAAGTAAGATTCTCTATTCCTTCCGCTACTGTAACAGTAAACCATATCTATGATTTACTTAAAAAAGGTGAAGATGGAACTAGTGCTCTTGATAAGGTCCAGACTGCTGTAAAAGAAGGATTGACAGAGAATATTTCCGATTTGATTCCTGTAGTATCCAGCCTTATCGGAACAGGAAAGAGTAAGATTGCAAGTGCAGAAGCTTCCGTAGGTATGCTTGCAAATGTCTTTGGCTTGGCAATGAATGTCAACGATACAGTACGCTCTTTTGACGGTACAGTTTTCGACGACTTGAAGATTTCTGCTGTCATGGGCTTCGGCTTTGGCATCGGAAGCGATGACGTTAGATTGAATCTCGGTTTTACAGGAAAGCTTAATGTCAATGCATTCTCCAAGAGAATCTCAGTATCAGATGCAATGAGTTTCAATGAAGATACTATTAATCAGCTTCCATTTGCTATTGGTTATGGTATTCCTTTCGATGCAGGTGTTACATTCAAGTTCCATTCACTGAAGGCTACAGCAACCCTTTCAGACATCAACCTCTTCGGGCTTGGTGAATATAAGTATGATATGATCCTTGTTGAGGATGTTAAAGAGAGGCTTAATACAATTGACGCTATCTCTGGAGAAGCAACAAAGATCAGAGAAAACTCTGTATATCAGTTTACTCCGAAGATGAAGCTCAATGCTGGTATAGCATTTGATACAGAGTCTTCAACTGGTATCAAGCTTGCTGTCGATGTTGTTGATATTCTTTCTATCCCAGATGCATTGGATGCAGGATATAGCACAAAGGGTGTTATCCTTGGCCACACAAAGATCGGTGCTGAGTTCTCACTGCTTAACTTCCTTAAGGTTAGAGGCGGTCTCAACAGTGGTTACTTCACACTTGGTGGAAGTGTAAACCTCGGATTCATCACAATCGATGCAGCATACTTCTGGGAAGAGCTTGGTGTTGTTGCAGGAGAGAAGGGGCTTGATGGACTTTCACTCAGATTCAATATCGGTTGGGATAACTGATAAGACTTTATATAAGGATTGCTGCCGGGAAACCGGCAGTTTTTACGAATGAAAAGAGTAGCAAATATTATTTTCATTATTCTTTCTATAGCCTTGGCTGTAACGATTTTTCTTCTTTCCAGCGATACAGGAGAAGAGTCTGGTTCCAAGAGTTCCAGCATTACTGAAATAATACTTTCTATTTTTGTCAGAGACTTTGACAGTATGACAAGAGAAGAAAGGTTAGAGCTCATCAATAAGTATTCTTTCTTCATAAGGAAGCTTGCTCATTTTACTGAATATGCTGCCTTTGGATTCTTATTGTATGGCTCCTTATATACATTTGACGCATCCTCCGCCAATAAGAAAAAAGTTTTGATAATTTCTTCTTGGCTTCTTGCAACTTTCTATGCAGCAACAGATGAATTACATCAAAAATTTGTATCTGGAAGAGGGCCAAGTATTAGAGACGTGATGATTGATAGCATGGGTGCTTTGTTTGGAATAATTGTTTTCATGCTTATAGTTTTGATAATTACGAAAGTAAGGAATAAAAAGAAGTAAAAATACCCCGATGAGTTTTCTCTATCGGGGTTACTTGTTAAACGCGCATACAGGACATCTCCTGTACGTCTGGGACAGTCCCTTCTGTGGCAACCTGGCGAAACCATTTAAGTCCGTAACTTTAATCTAACATTGATTTCAATGATTGTAAATATGAAAGTTATATAATTTTGTCGTTATTTTACTTAATTTTTTGAACAATCTATATAAGTTTGCTGCAGATATGGACTGTGACAATTATCTTCTGCTTTACAATATTTCCTTATGTGTAAAGAATTATCTTTATTCCACTGTTATTTACTCATCTAGAAGATACTCATAAATCAAGTTTTTCTATATCTGACTTCTTTTTTTGTTATTCTTCAAATCGCTCAATGAAAAAAAACAGAGGCTTAAGAACCTCTTTTGTAAACTATTTCTTATTCCATTCTTAAGACAGCTTTAATACATTCACCCCTATCCGAAGCAGCCTGTGCTTCGTTTATATCTTTGAAAGAATAGAATTTCATAAGCTTATCGATAGGGAAAAGTCCTTTTCTGTAGTAATCAAGAAGTTTTGGTAAGAAGAACTTTGGAATAGAATTGCCTTTTATTACTCCGACTAAGCTCTTACCATCACCCATGAGTTCATTCTGTACATTGAATGTGATATCTCCTGTTGCACCTACTACGACACAAGTTCCATCGAAATCGAGGAAGCCAAGAGATTGTCTGACGCAGTTTCCAACACCTGTTGTATCTATTGAGTAGTTTACTCCATTCCCACTCAGTGAAACTCTTTTTATTTCTGCAACCAAGTCATCAGTCTTCTTTCTGTTTACAGTATCAGTTGCACCAAGTTCTTTTGCCAGTTTCAGGCTATTTTAATTTCCACCGCCAGCTATGATCTGCTGACATCCTGCAATCTTTGCAGCCATAATTGCGCTCATTCCAACTGTTCCACATCCGTAGACTGCAATAGTTGAACCAAATTCTGGGCGGAGTCTCTTTAATACGGCGCCTGCACCTGTCTGAATTCCACAACCCATAGGTGCAACAATTGCAAGATCAATAGCGTCATACTCGACTTTTTACTGCGTGGTTCTGATTTACAACAGCATATGTTGCAAAAGATGACTGACCGAAGAATGTGCTGAGGTCTTGTCCTTCTAATGTGTGTAGCCTCGTAGTTCCATCCGGTTGAATGCCGCCAAAGTTTATTCTATTGAGGCTTTTGCAGACAAAATATCTAGCTTTTCTGCAGTTAGTACACTCGTTACAGAAAGCATAGGAGATTCCGACTCTGTCTCCAACCTTAAACTCTGTTACTCCAGGTCCTACTTTCTCAACGATTCCTGCGCCTTTATGGCCCAGAACTAGTGGAAGTGGAGTAGGAATAAACTGATGTTGTACAGCTTCATCTGTATGACAGATACCGCTTGCAACGATTCTGACAAGGATTTCACCGTTTTTTGGCTCATCAAGTTCTACTTCTTCCAAAACAAAAGGTTCTCCTTTTGCCTTTGTTCCTGCTGCTGTGATTCTCATGTTTATCACTCCTAATTTATAGATATTTTAATAGCTAATTGATTGGTTAGTGTTTGTCACCGTTTTGAATGTAGGGATATTTGAATTTTTTTAAAATTTATAATATTTTGCTCTGGCCTACATTTTTTGTAAGAAAAAGAATCGACTGATCTCTCTATGTGAATTTGATGTTTTCTTTACGCCGAAGTTGCCACTTAAAGGAGTTTTGGTTATCCTTTTCTTATGTTTGGTTTCTATATCAAAAAAGCATTCTTTGACGGTTGGGACAATTTCATTCAGTTGGTCCTTCAGAATATCATCTATATTGTGTTCTTTCTCCTTATAGTAGGATCTGTAGTTGTTTTTGGTGACAATATGGCTCTCTTTCTACCTGTTGCCATTGCTATATTGTTTTTGTTTTGTCTTTCTATGGGTGGAACTTCTTCTGTAGTCTACAACTGGTCTCAATATAAGAGTGAGACATGGAGACCATTTATGAAGGGTGTGGGAAGAAATATCAGACACTCGATGGTTTACTTTCTCTGTATCATGGTTCTCTTCCTTTTGTATTTTCTCGTCATACCTTTCTATTTATCGTTCAATAATATAATAGGAACGATATTTGGTGTAATGATGGTGTGGCTTTCTGTGTTCCTTTTGCTTGTTTTGCCATACTATTTCCCTTTGATGAATCTTCTTCCTGGAGATGGTCCATTTAAGACGCTGAAGAAGTGTTTCATCGTTGCTGGTGATAATATAGGATATACAATTCTGTTATTGCTTCATAATCTTGTGGATATTGTCCTTACAGTTGTGACTATGGGGCTTCTACCTGGTTGGTGCGGCCTTATGCTCGGTGGCCAAGATATGATGAAGCTTTTGATGAAGAAATATGATTGGATAGAAGAGAATCCAGATAAAAATAGAAAAGAGATGGATTGGTCTGAAATATTATATGATGAAAAGGAGACCTTGGGGCCAAGATCATTTAAGAATATGATTTTCCCTTGGAAGTAAAATGAGAGAAGTTGAACTAAAAGCTCATGTTGATGATTGGGCTGTTGTAAAAGAAAAAATCGAAACAATCTGTGGTCCGGGAAATATTGTTTCAAAACGTGACCAGTATTTCCATAAACCAGGAGAGAAGCATCAGGCATTCCGTATCAGGGATAATAATGGAAGCATGGAGCTTACAAGTAAACAGACTGGGCAGAATGAGAATGGCGAAAACAATTTGGAGTATGAATTCTCTGCTCCTATAGGCGAATATGATAAAGCAATAGGATTCTTTAAGAATCTTGGTTATGAGCCGTACTTCAGAAAGTATAAAAATGGTTGGGAGTGGACAATGGATGATGTCCATATCGAACTACTTGAAGTCAACGATTTGGGTTTCTTCCTCGAAATGGAGATTCTTATTCCTTTTAATTCTTCAGAAGAAGATGTAAAAGATTCGCAGTTCCATTTACAGAAGCTCCTTGCAAAGTTTGGCATCTCAAAAGATCAAGTATGCTCCAAGAGTTATAGATCAATGATTCTTAAGGAGGATGATTAATGGAGTTTAGAGCTAGTCATATCCTTGTCAAGGATCAAGGTAAAGCAGAAGAGATATATAATAGAGTAAAGAATGGAGAAAGTTTTGCATCTCTTGCCCATCAATACTCGACTTGCCCAAGTAAGGAAAAGGGTGGTGACTTAGGATGGTTTAAAGAAGGCCAGATGGTTCCTCCTTTTGAGAACGCTGTAAGGAAAATGAGTACTGGTAGTATATCAAGACATGTAAGAACACAGTTTGGTTGGCACGTAATAAAGAAGACAGGAGTCAGAGGATGATTGTTATATATACAGATG
>JALFCJ010000278.1 GCA_022771185.1 Spirochaetales bacterium
ATGTCCAAGTCTTACCTTTCTTTCTCGTATGGGACTTATCTTCTCCATACCAATAGTATGTTCCCTCTTCATAGAACATACTGCCACCATGGGCTTCTATTCTCTCTCCCTTTGTATCGAGCCAAACTTCTCCTGGTTTTATATACTTCTCCATCTTTCTTTCCTTATATTCCTGCCAATAAGGCATCTATTTTTTCAAACATCTCTTCCTTGATAGTTCCACCCATTTTCTTTGCTATTTCTCTTATACTCATCTTCTGTAAGCTCATAGGAACCATAGAGATTTGAGGGATGATTCTAGATAAAACTTCCTTTACTTTTGGAACTGATAAAAGCTTTTCTAACGGCATATTTGTGCTGTAGACAGTGCGGAGTGGGACGTTGGGAGTGTATGAGAGACTAAACTCTCCGCTCCCCAGTTCATACTTTCCTCCCCCATAGGGAAGAGTCAACTCAGCCGTAGCTCCAAAAGGAACTATAACAGAGTAGGAAATATCGCCTTTACTCTGGATACTCCAGCTTATTTTCCACTTTCCTACTGCACTATCAAACTCACCCTCTATTTTCTTTAATCCATAATTAATATGAGGAGAGAGTTTTGCTTTCCTAAAGCCAGGAAGGATTGGTGAAATACCGAGTACATCTTTATAGATCCACTCCAGTATAGAGCCATAAGCATAGTGATTGAGGCTATTCATGCCGTTTTCAGCGATTATTCCATTCTCATCTACGCTATTCCATCTTTCCCAAACGGTAGTTGCGCCCATATTCACGGCATAAAGCCACCCTGGATATCCTTCATTCAGAAGAAGTTCGAAGGATATATCATCCAGTCCCGCTTCAGTAAGCGCTGGGCATAGTATTGGAGTCCCAACAAAACCTGTCTTCAGCTTATTGCCATCTTTCTTGAATCTATCCGCGAGCTCTGCTTTTGCCCTCTCTGTATTAGGATTCAAGCCATGCTCTAAAGATAATAACAGACCAGTCTGAGTCGTGATGGCAGAGCGCCCAGTTGGAGTAAAATACTCCTCTCTTATATCTTTTAATATTCTTTCTGCCTTCGCTTCATACTTCTCTGCGTCTTCTGTCTCCCCTATGATTCTCGCAGCTTTAGAGAGGAGCCTGGTGCTATTTAGGTATTCAGTGTCAGCAATAAAGCCTATATCTGTTCCGCCCCGCCTCTCTTCTGGGCTTGGTGCATCCAGCGCCAGCCAATCGCCGTAATGGATGTGTCGTCTCCAGCCATGGTTATCACCATCGAGGCGGGAGATATAATCAACCCAAGCCTTCATTGATGAATATTGCCTATCTAGTATGGATTTATCGCCATAAAACTCATAAAGAGTCCATGGAATAATACAAGCTGCATCCCCCCAAGCAGCTGAAACGCTTCTATCTCCAAAGGATGGTATTATTTCAGGCACTCCCCCATCCATTTCTTTTTGCTCTGTATATAGATCAAAAAGATACTTATTAAGGAAAGAATAACAATCTCTCAAATAACAGGCAGTAGGAGCAAAGACTTCTGCGTCTCCTGTCCATCCCATTCTCTCATCTCGCTGAGGGCAGTCTGTAGGAACATCGAGATAGTTATCTACCATACTCCACTCTATGTTACGAATAAGCTTGTTGACCTTTTTGTTTCCTGTTTCGATTCTTCCTGTCCTAGGTAACTCAGAATATAGAGAAAGAGCTACAAAGTCATCTTCTTTTATCTCTGTTATTCCACTTACTTTCACATACCTGAAGCCATAGAAAGTAAACTTGGGTTCAATAATGTGGGGTTCTCCATCAGAGATATAAACATACTCAGCCTTTGCTGACCGTAGATTATCACGATAGAAATTACCGTCTTGTAGAATTTCCCCAAACTGGAGTTTTACTTCCCTACCCTTTGGTTCATGGACTCTGAGCCTAAATACTCCTGTCATATTCTGACCCATATCTAGGACTGTCTCACCCTTTGGAGTATGTATTATCTCTTTGACCTTCAGTTCATGGCGCACCTTGACGGGAGTACTCAGCCTCTCCATTAGTTTTCCTTTAGGAGCTTCTGCTATCTTTGCGTTTTCTTTCTCGAGAAGTGGAAGAGTATCATCACGCATCTCGCCGTCGTAGATATTTGATAAGAAAATATTGGAGCGAGATACTTTCCATTCTTCGTCTGTCCCTATTACATCTTCGCTTCCGTCTTCATACCTCAATCTTACTTCAGCTATTACTTTCCACTCGTCTCCATAGTATCCTTTACCAGTGCGGTCGCTAGGCGTAAAACGTCCTTTATACCACCCGTTACCAAGTGTTATTGATAATACCCCTTCGCTTTGTATTTCCTTCGTTACATCATAGGTCTGGTACTGGATCCACTGTGAGTAGTTATTGCAATATGGAGTAAGGTACTCGTCTCCTATCTTCTTTCCATTCCATGCCGCTTCATATAATCCAAGCCCTGATATATAAAGTCGAGCCGAAGTTACTTTCTTCTTTGGTTTTATCTCTTTACTGAACACTGGATGACGGGAAGTAAGACTATCAGCACTAATCCATTTAGCCTGCCATTCCTCATCCATTTTTCCTGTCTCAAACCAGTTTTCTTCGCTTGTGGCTTCTTCCCCGATATCTGTTTTGACAGATACTCTCCAAGTGTAACGGGTACGAGGTTGGAGAACTATATCAAGTATAGTACTGGTGCTATCCAAGTCTCTCCATCCTGAGTCAGCAATAATAGCATCCTCCTTCTTGACGACTATTCTTGTACCGCTCTGTCTTTTTCCTCTAGCATCCTCGACTTTCCATGAAAAGACAGAGGATGGCATAAAGTATCCTAAAGGATTATTTAGATGGTTGACTTTACACTCTTTAATGTACATTTAGTTATCTCCAAATAAATTATCTTCAACTTAGCCTCTTCTATGGAAAGAGATGACCAACCATAGAAGAGTATGTTTTATTTCAGCTTGAAAACATCGCCCTTTGTAATGCCGTTTTCGTTAAAGCTATCAACAGCTACATAGTATTCCTGGCCTTTAATGAGAGTAGAAAGCTTTACTTGATCTGAGTCATATACAATCCAGCTCATATAGAGTTTATCGGGATTAATTCCATATCTTACGTTGCAGCCTTGCGAAGAAGGAATATGATTCCAAGAGACAACAGCGTCCATATCCCCCACTCTTTCTCCCACCGCTTTTGCCTTCTCTGGCTTTGGGCCATCCCCTATTCCAAAGACTCTAAGCCCACTAATTCTCATTCTCTGGTTATAAGGGAACTTTACTCCAGTGACTTTAATAAACCTTGCCCTGACTCCATCTAAGTATTCATGGTAGCTATTGGAGCACTCTTTCTCAACATTCTCCAATACTCTCCAGTTCTTTCCGTCACTACTTATTTCAAGTTTGTATTGAGTAATCTGAGGCTTTGTTTCAATATGCCGAGTCTTTCTCTCGTCTCCATAGCTATCTATGGGGAAATCTACAATAAGGCTATCATCAGCAAAGTTAACTTGTATGGCTCTCACATCATACCCTTTCTCTAAGTCTAAAGTAATCCACTCTCCTGAGTTCTCGCTACCAGCACTCCACCAAGTTCTGATATCTTCGTCTACTGCAAAACTAGGATTACTGTTTTCAAGTGTCGACGATACAGTTATAGGCTTCTTGTAGGAGAGAAGCATCCACTCAGGTTTTACAGATGAAGGGTCATTCTTCTCTTGAGGGATTAGGTGAGGGTAATCTGCAAAGTTCTGATCAGAGTACAGTATTCCGTCTTCATCAAAGAAAGCGGGGAATATGCCCACTCTACGCTCGAAGGAATGGTTTACGCTGATACGCATAGTAGATGCATGCCAGTAGTTGCCATATTTATCTTGAATTGTGGAACCGTGGCCAGCACCTGTTATAAATCCACCGGGCTTAGAGGAGAAAGGATTACTCTTTTGAAGTGTAAAAGGCCCTAGAGGCTTATCTGAGACATAAACGCCATCGGAGTATGTATTATACTCTGTCCCTGGGCAAGCGTACTGAAGATAATATCTTCCGTCATGCTTTGTCATAAAGGCGCCTTCGATATATGGTCTTCCGATGCTATCGAACATCTTTTGGAGTGCTTCTTGGTTATACCCCATTTTCTTTGCCATCATCTCTGGCACTTCTATCTTTCCTGTCTCAGGGTTTACCAGCTTCTTCAAGTGTTGATAAACAAGACTATCTTCTTTATGGGAAACACCATTTTCTCCTGAACGCTCATACCCCAGCTCTGATTCTCTTCCCCAAATAAGAGGGACCACGTCGCTTTTGGGAAGCATTGTTTCTCGGTCCATCTCTACGCCGTATATCGGGTCAGTATTAGTGCATCCCCAATAGAAATATACTCTGCCGTCTTCATCCTCAAATAAATCCGGGTCCCAGAACGGGAATGGTGCACTCACTTCTTCAAACTCATCAGAGAGTGGATCCTTTGTTCTAAGAATAGGACAGTTTCTCTCACGTCTAGATGCAGAGAAATATAAGTATTCACCAATCTGTCTTACATCCGGGGCATAATCATAGATAAGAAGATCCTCGTTGGGATGGAAATCCCAATTCAATAGATCATCGCTATACCAAAAGCCAGCGCTCATTGAGACAAACAAGTAGTATTTTCCATGAAAGAGAATAAGAGTTGGATCGGCGCCTTCTCTGTTTCCACTTTTCTTTCCGCCTTCATTTATATGCTGATATCTGTACCCAAGATCTAAGGGATTACAATATGTCTTCTTTCCTTCTTTCATTCCCCCTCCTTTTATGAAAAATACTTATTGTTTGCTTTGCAATTATTTCTTAAATGGTGAAGAACCAAAAAAATATAGTCTGATTTAACTTTCTGTTTATTGGGTAGCGGCAGATGCCGCCACCCACAAATTATGTTTAAGTTGTTTACTTATTCTTCTTTGCTGCCTTTTTTTCAGCTTTTACTCTCTTAGCTTCTCTTTTATCAAGAATCTTCTTGTTCTCCACTTCGAAGTTCAAACCCTTCTTCTGGCACTTTTCTTTTAGTTCCTTGATTCTTATTTCTTCAGCTTCTCTCTCCTGCTCTTCTATTTCTCTCTTCTGAAGAACATCAGCAGGAATATATTCGATACCAAGTTTTGCACAATCAGCGATCTTTCTATCCTGCAGTTCTTTTGAAACCTGTGGCATCTGGTACTCGAGGCGGAATACAAAGCAGAATATAAAGAAGAACATAAGACCAATGATTATATAGCTTCCCTGATAAGCGAAGTTAATCCATCCTGTTGCAGCAGCACTCTGATCTGCAAATAGTGCGACGCCTGAAGGAGAAACTCCAACCTGCTGTGGCTGCATATAGCCAGTAGCCATGAGACCTAGGTTGAAGATACCCTGTGCTATACCGACAGCGAACATCATTACGGCACTTACGGTTCCACCAGTTAGGCCATCACATCTTACTCCGGTCTTCCACTCTACGTGGTCGATAAGGTCTCCCACAAATGTAAGTATTACATAAGAGAAAGCGATGTTACCAAATGCAGCCAAAGCTGAACCCATATAGATCATCATTCCACTGCCAGGATTAAGATAAGCGATCAAAGATCCAATTGTTGTTAGAATTCCGCCCATCCAAATACATTTTGTTCTTCCAAACTTTTTCATTAACGGGAGAAGAATTAAGACTCCAGGCCCCATAGGAGACATGGCAATCATCTGGAACTTTGCTTGGATTGTTGCATAAGAACCATAAGCATTACCATTAACAACCCAACCACAGTAGTAGACGAGAGAAATATTACGCATATTGGCCAATGTATTCCAAATAAGAATAATCAAGACAAATAGAATCCAATACTTAGTCTTCATACAAGCTTTAAGCTGTGAAAGCATGGATGCTTCTTTCTTTGTTCCGATTTTCTCTGCCTTAGCCTTATCTTCAATACCAACCTGGTTCCTTCTCTCTTCTGTAACACGTTCACGTGTATAGAAATACTGGATAAAAGTAAGAGGAAGCGAAATACAAGCAACAACTGACATTGTCAAAAGATATCCTTCAGCATTATTTCCATGAACTGCAGCGCAGACTGCTGTAAGGATCATAGGGAATATGATTGAAACCATACCGGTTCCGATGTTCATAGTAATGCTTGCAGCCATTGAAAGGTTTTTTCTCTGGTTTACGTTTCTTGTGGATACCGCAGCTGAAAGCTCTTTAGACATATTCCACATTGTGTATGCAACGCTATAGTAGAGGTTGTATGCAAATACTACCCAAATAGCTTGGTGAATAGGCTGACTAAATGGCATCCAGAACAAAAGGATGATGCTTATTGTTACAAGTGGCGCAGATATCAAAAGCCAAGGTCTTACTTTACCTTGCCTACATGTTGTTGAGTCGATTACTTTCGCCATAACAAGGTTTGTAATAGCATCAACTAATTTTGATACAACAGGGAAAAGAACCATGAATGTTGCAATCCATGCTCCTTTCGATACTGTAAGGCCAAGAATATCTGTCAGATACTGGTTAAAGTAGCTGTTGACTACAGACTGGCCCAAAAGCATACCATATGGACCCAATACATATCCAAGCCACATCTCTTTTTTTGTGGTATTGGCTGATTTAATACGTGAATTCCATTTAGAACTGGTAAACGCGTTACTCAGTAAACCTTCTTTTGTTCTACTCACTTTTTATCTCCTTTTTTTTATTCTCTCCGGTAGATTTTCCACTCTTTGCTTCATCATAAAGGCGTTTTCGATATACTAAAAACAAGAAAACTGTGTTTTTGACAGTTATTCTGTTGAGTTTTTCTTATTTTTATCTCTATATTCCAAAGGACTTAAACCAATTTCTTTTCTAAAAGCCTCTGCAAAGTAACTCTGGGAGCAGAAATGGAGTTCGTCTGCAATATCTTGGATGCTTTCATTAGTGAATGATAGAAGCATCTTTGCCTTCTCGACTCTGGCTTTCCTTAGATATGCATTTATAGGCATATGCATCTCTGCCTTAAACTTTCTACCTAGGTAATTCTCTGAGTATCCCACTTTGTCGGAGAGAAAAGAAAGTGTTATCTCTTCTTCTGGATGCACATCGATATAATCACAACTGTCCCTTACCGCTTTTGAAACGCCTTCAGTGTTATGTAATCTGTTTACTCTTCTTATAAAATCTTCGTACATTGTGTGGCTTACTGCAGCCACTTGAGAAACAGAGTGGGAGTTATCGACACTTTGTATATATGTATCGCTGAGAGTATAGGCCATTTCGCTAGATAAGCCTCCTTCAATGGCAGCGCGGGTACAGAGTGTAATAAACGCAACGACAGAATACTTTGCC
>JALFCJ010000302.1 GCA_022771185.1 Spirochaetales bacterium
AGCAACGCCCGGATGAATTGGAGAAACTGGTTGAAATCGCAAAGATCCAGAGTACAGAGGCCTCCAATGCAATTGAAGGGATTGTTACCACCAATACAAGAATTAGGCAGCTTGTAGAGGAAAAAACCACGCCAAGGAACAGAAACGAGCAGGAAATTGCAGGATACCGAGATGTGCTTTCCATTATCCACGAAAGCTACGATGCAATTCCTCTGTCAAGGAACTATATCCTGCAGCTACATAAGATTATGTACAGCCATATGAATAATCCAATGGCCGGACAGACGAAAAATGTGCTGAATTATATCAGTGCGACTTTCTCTGACGGTCATACCGAAATACTTTTCACGCCACTGGCCCCGTTTGAGACGCCGGAAGCCCTGGATCGGATCTGTGAGGAGTACAACAAGGTTATCGGCAATAAGGAATTGGAGCCCTTAATTGCTATTCCGATCTTCATCCACGATTTTCTGTGCATTCATCCGTTTAACGACGGTAATGGCAGAATGAGCCGCTTGCTGACTACGCTGCTTTTGTATCGCAACGGATTCTATGTTGGAAAATATATCTCCCTGGAGGCAAAGATCGCTAAAAACAAGGATTTGTATTATGACGCATTGAACCGTGCACAGCATGGCTGGCATGAAGGAACCGAGGATGCCGATCCGTTCATAAAATATCTGCTTGGTACCATTTTGGCTGCGTATAAAGACTTCGGGGACAGATTTGCCATCGTGGAAGAGAAGCTTCCTGCCATTGATATGGTTCGCAAGGCTGCACTGAATAAAATCGGTCGTTTCAATAAGCAGGATATCAGAGAGCAGTGTCCTTCACTGAGTTTGAGTTCTGTAGAGAGTGCTCTGAGGAAAATGGTGGCATCCGGCGAACTGAAACGTGAAGGAGTCGGAAAATCAACCTGCTATATTCACTTGAAATAGTGAGTAAGAGTTATGAAAACTGGAATTGTCGAAACGTGATGTATAAATTATCCCTTCCAATCAAATAGAGCACTGTCGAAAACTCTGTATATATGTTAGTGTCAAGATAATTTTACTCTCGGTGTTGAATGCATCTACATCGTATGTAACAAAACTTCCAAAAGTATGAATAAATAGCATGTTTTGGAAGTAAAGAAAGGGACGTTGATGAGACATCTCTTTTAATAGTAGTCTCAAACATTTTCTTTTCTTTTCCTTTGGATTACTATAAAAGCATGAAGGATGTGAGAATAAAAGCCATTAAGAAGTCTTTTTATAAAGAGCTCTCTGATATGTATGAAAAAGAGATAGGAGATTGCCCAGTTGATGAAGGTGATGAGTGGACCAGTAAAGATGCTTTGATGCCAGAAGGGTTTTGTCAGAGTGCCTGGAGTAATCTATATCCTTATGTATTCTCTCTTTCTTCTGGTGGAGGAAGTTTCTTCGGGGAATGGATGAAAAATCCTCACTCTGCTGTAATTAGCTGCAATGATGGAATAAGGCCTGTAAGCTTTCTTCTTGAAACAATAGATTAGGGGGGATTATGAGAAAAAGAAGTTTGATACAGTTTGTGGCTGTGACGCTGATCGCTGTAGTGTTCACAGTGCTTGTAAAGATAGTTGATGTAGGGTTTGTTTCTTCTACAGGAAGCTTAGTGGGTTTTTCTTCTGTAAACATTCCATTTAGCCAGAAGTTTGGATTTAATCCTATTTTCTATAAAGTATCTCAGGTATTGGGATATCTCGTATTTCTCGTCATCGCTGTTTTCGCGTTTATTGGTTTATATCAGCTGGTAAAGCAAAAGAGCTTAATGAAAGTAGACAAAGACTTATATGCCCTCGCTATTACTTATGTCTTTACATTCGCCCTCTATATCTTCTTTGATAAAGTTCTTGTAATAAATCTCAGGCCTATCATAATGGCGGGAGAGAGTATTGCAGAGCCTAGCTTCCCTTCCTCCCATACACTTCTTGCTGTCTCAGTATTGGGAACAGCAATATCTGAGTGTGGAAAGATAAGAAAAGAGAGCTTAAGAGTATCTTTTGTTATCGTGCTTGCTATCTTGATGAGCGCTACGGTACTCTCAAGGTTATTCTCTGGTGTCCATTGGGTCACAGATATTATTGCAGGAATCCTATGGGGTGAAGTGATGATGATACTTTATCAGCTTTTTTCAGCTCTCTTCTCTAAAGAAGAGAAGTGAGATTAGATGACTATCTTTACTTTAGCGTCTTTTGTGTCCACATCTACAAGTGTAAAGTGACCGTTTTCCTTGATATAGGACTTAAGAAATCTATAGATCTCTTTTCCTGGGATAGTAGAGGGTTGGTTGTCGTCTTGTGTCTTAGACGCAATCTGATTCCAGACAAAGTTAGATTTTATTAGAGCAAGGGGAAGATGGATAGCGAAGGCTATGTCTTTCTCTCCATCGTCTCCCTTGGCTTTGACCATGATCTTCATTCGATGATTATTGAGACTTGGTCTCCCTCCGCAGTGTCGACTTTGACTATCTCTCCTATTACTCCCTGCTCTACAAGATCTAGTATCTGCTTCCAATCAAATTGAGTTAAGTCTACTTTCCCTGAAACCTGCGGCATAGACATGCCTGAGTCGATGGCTATCTTAATCAGAGCCATAGGTAATTGGATATTTACTTTGTCGCCTTCAGTAGTATTCACTTTGACTCGGAACATCATCTTCATGATGTCTTTCTTTTTCTCTGGGTCTTCAATGATCATGACATCATGTTTTTCTTTTCCAAGAAGCTCGTCTGTAGTTACACCAAGAAGCTCAGAAAGGGGCAAGAGTAGAGTGATATCAGGCATATTGATGTCGTTCTCCCACTTCGATACAGCCTGGCTTGATACATTCACTGCCTCTGCTATTCTATCCTGGGTCAAGCCTCTTTCTTTTCTTAATCTTTGAAATCTTTCTCCAAATGTTTCTGCCATCTTTTTCGTCTCC
>JALFCJ010000095.1 GCA_022771185.1 Spirochaetales bacterium
AATTCTCATAATAAAGCTATCAACGTCATCTTTTGCCAAATGGAATTTTGGGCGTAGCAACACATCCCTATATTCTTCCAGAATAAAATCATTGATTATTGGAGTAATTCTTCCACCAAGCATTTCTTTCACAATCATGCTGGGTGGTGAATATTTGTTTTTAGAAATAAATGCAGAAACGATAACATTTGTATCAATGACAGCTAGGTAATTCATTGTGTCTATTTATTATGAGATTTTCTTGCAGCTTTGATTTCATTCTCTATATCTTTTTCTGTCATATCTCCTGCATATGAAGAAGCCATAGTCTGCATCTTATCAAATAAATCCAAAGAATCATCCCTGAAAATAGAAGAATCTTGTCGAGGAAGTACAGCAGCAAAAGGTAATCCTCTTGTTTCTTTGGATTTAACAAGAAACATTCTGATTGCGGTAGGTAAATCCATTCCTAATGCTATATAAATATCCGATACTTCATCCTTCAGTTTTTTATCTACTCTTGCCTGCACCAATACCTGTTCTGACATATAATACTCCTTAGAATTAATTTAATACATTAATGTAAAATATCAATATATATTAATACAAAAATATGGATATACATTATAAATATAATAGAAATTAATACATTATACATGCATTGTATGATTATTCTTCAATAAAAGGATCAATGGAATAGCAATTCATGATTCTTTTGAAATGAAACAATATTTTCGATGAAGTTGATATATCCGCCAGGTGAATTCCCAAAGGATAGAATGTGATAACTCAAAAAACTACTTTTCTCTATGACTCAATAACATGGTCACAAGCAAAATTACAAATAGTATTGGTAAAATAAATGGCACCATCCGTCAGGACGATGCCATAGATAATCAAATCCATTGGGGGTGGATTTAGAAACCAAGCTTAACTGTTGCGTAGAACTTACCGTAGTCAGCATCCTTATCCAAAAGGTTTGTTGTTGTAGAGTTTGTTCCATCTGTGTTTGGCTTCCAAGAAAGTTCAACTGTTGCACCGTTGATGAGAGCATCTGAAGATACGACGACTGTAGGAACAAGTGTCTTTGTCTCTCCCTTGATAGAGAAGCTTACATCAGCAGAAGCTGTGAACTTTTCAGCACTGTATTCAACACCTGCGCTGGCAGAAATCTTTTCAGACTTGATGTTATATCCGCCACCGACTGTTACCTTGACTGCATCAGAAACGGCAATCTTAGCAGAAGCGCTCAGGTCCTGAGAGTTGATCAGATCCTTACCCTTGATTGTGAGGGAAACAGGAACATCGAATGATGCAAGATCAAGAGTAGCCTTTGCTGAGAGGAGGTCCTCATATTCCTTTGAGCCCTTTACAGGTGCCCAGTCAACGAGGCTATATGTTGTAACCTTGGCATAATCGACATAGTAGATATCAGCAGAAACGAAATCATACTTTACGTTTCCAGCAACATCAAAGTGTACTGCGCTCTCACCGTCGACATTTTCGAAACCGAAGTCGGCAGCAGCTTTAGCTGAGAAAGCATCCTGAGCGAATGCAATCTGGGCAGAAGCTCCGATGGATGTATTAGCTGTAGCCTTGTTTGCTTTGCTGACTACAGCACCAAACTTTGCGTTTGCACCACCAAATGCGAAATCTGGAGTGAGGGCATAAGCTGTGTATCCAACTGTTGTATCTGTTTCACCCTTTGTTCCAACAAAGCCTGCACCTACTGTGAATCCCTTGATGGTAGCATTGACACCAGCATTTGATGTATAAGGAGCTTTATAAGAAACATTTGCATCCTTTACCCAGAAAGGTGTTTCGTAAGCATCTTTAAGAGCTGTCTTATATGTATCGATAGCTGACTTAGCAAAATCAACTGGGTTTGATGACTTTGTTCCAAAAGCAACCTTCCAATCCTGTCCAGCGACATATGCTTCATTGATAAATGCAAAAACGCCTACTGAATATACATTAGTATCATTAGCAGCATTGTATGGATATTCAACTGCGCCAGTGTCATTACCAGATGGATCCACTCCTACTGCATCAACAAGTCTCAACGCTACACTTCCGCTGATACCTGCGTATACATCACCTTCTCCAACATTGCTTGCTGAGTCAGAAGCAATATCGATATCTACAGAGAGAGCTGAAGCTGGGTTGAATCCAAACTTACCGTTTGAAGAGTTGAACCCAAAGCCAAGATTAGAATAGCCACTAATTCCAGCAAATACAGTACTTGCTGCAATGAGTGCAACAAAAGCGATAGAGATAATCTTTTTCATTATTTCCTCATAGGCAAGGAGAGGGAAGCAATATGTTTATATGTAGAAAGAAGATTTAAGAGTCAGAAATGAATTCATATAAAGTGTAATATGTTTTTTTGAAGGAAAGAATGGGTATAATGGATTTTACGCATGTATCTAGAAAAGAAGATGCTGCTGTAATAGCAAATAAGGCTTTGGAGTCTGGAATACTCTTCTCCAATAACGTAAATATCCTTTTCTCTGATTGGTGTATCGATTTCTGGTCTTGGGATAAAAGCGAATACATTGCTTTACGTAATAACCTTCATAAAGACTCTATAGGCAAAGAATACGCTTATAATATGCTTAAAAACTTTAAGAAGAACGTACTACCTCTGATTCCAAAAGGCTTGAAACTGGTGAATGTCACCACCCAGATTCTCGATAAAATAACAAAAGAACTCTATAAGACAGGAAAGACAAGCGGCACTATCAAAGTAATAATCTATTCCTTCTCTATCCCCCTTAAAGAAGCGACACGACTGGGACTTATTAGCCAAAATCCTGCAGATAAGCTCCTAAAATCATCTGGGGATGAAAGAGATAGGGGAGTGCTTTCTAAAGAAGAATTGGATAAGATTGTAGCTTATCTCCAGAGTAATCGTGATGATATCTTTTCTTCCTACAGACTTGGAATACTTCTTGCGGCTTCTACAGGAATGAGATTATCGGAAGTAAGGGCTGTCAATGTCTCAGATTTCATTGAATGCGATGTAAAGGGGTATGAAAAGCTTCTTATAAGACATTCAATTGGGTATTTATCGGGAGTAAAAGGCACTAAGGGTAAATATGATCGATCTGTACTGGTGGAGAAGAGTTTTGCAGAAGAGATAAAGAAGAATGCCAACGATAATGGTGTCGCTTTCCCTTCCTCTAGAGAGAAACGGGAATATATGTCTGCCCCCTCTTTAAGGATTGCATTCTATGAGATACTCAGTGAGATCGGAATTAACGAAGAGGAGAGAAAGAAGAGAAACATTACATTCCACTCCCTAATGCATTCTTTCTCGACTTTATCGAGGGATTATGAGATATCACAAGAAGACAGAATGCTGGTATTAGGCCACAAGAGTACAAAGATAAATGACCGTTATACACACTCTACAGATGAAGCCTTGGAGAGGGTTTCAAAGCTATCGTCAATTATACTCAATGGAAGCAATAATCTGAGTGCAGAAAACAGTGCAGAAAGTGGTGCAAAATAGTGA
>JALFCJ010000118.1 GCA_022771185.1 Spirochaetales bacterium
GCTTTATTTATTCAGCGGTAAACACATATTTTATATGCTTTACCGCTGATTTAATTTATCTAATTAGCATTATGAGTATATTACAATAAACGAAAATCTTCGTCTTTCTTTTTCAAACGTTATATATTATTGCAGTAAAAAGAATAAAACAGACAATCTAATAAACTTAAATAGAATGACTTTTCTTTATCATAAATTATAAGTCCGCGAAATCTCTCTTTTTATAGCACATTTCGCGGACTTATAGATAATATCAAGGTTTAATTCAGCGGTGAAAACATATTTTTACCACATCACCGCCGTTTTAATTCTTATATTCAGATAGTTTCAACCCCCAAATAGCATCTTATCAACTACCCACGGGGCAGAGCCGATAGGTTTTCCGCAGACAAAAAAATTTTTACTATGAAGAAGCCCCCCAGATTAATGGAGTCTTCGAAAAATAAAGATTTTATCCTATACTTTTATGCACTATAGGATTTCAATAAACTTTTCTCTGATCGAAGAGAAGCTGTCGTCAACAAAGCCAAAGTCTTTCTCTTTATAGTTCCAAAGGGCTCTTCCTATTCCAAACTTCTTAAATGCAGTGTGGATATCGCTAAGCCACTTTATCTTATATTCTCCTTCAGCCTTGTCGATTACTCCGTATTCTCCGCAGTATAGAGGGACATTGTCTTTCTCTGCCTTCTCAAGAGCTGGAGTAAAAATATCGACAAAAAAGTCTACACCGATTTCTCTGATGGACGGATCAAACACAGCACCAACCAAATTCGGAGAAAGGTCCTTACTTACCTTTCTGTACTCTTCAAGTGTCCTTGGGTATTCAATTCTGAAGTCCAGAGGCATTCCTTCAACCCAATATGCTCCTTGATGAGTAAAAACCATAGGCTCATAGCAATGGAAGTTATAGACAATTCGATCGTCGATAGGAATATTAATAAGAGGAACAGAGAGCACATTATTATAGTTGACTCCCCCGATAACTATCCAAGTTCTAGGGCATATATCTCTTATTAGGGATATATATTTACTACAGATATCATTCCAGGCATTAGCTACTTCTGGTAGAACTACTTCATTTAATGGCTCGAAAGCTACTGTTTCCTGATAGTGAGAGAATCGATTAGCTATCTCACGCCAGAGAGAGAAGAATCTTTCTTGAAGCTCCTGAGAGTAGAAGAATGCTTTTCTATCCATATCTTTTTTCAATGGATCAAAAGAATAACCATAACACTCATGTAAATCTATAAGCATTTTAAGGCCATATTTCTCGCACCAAGCCCTGCAGTTCTCCAGATATCCAAATCCACTCTCTTTTATTGTTCCTTCATCATCAGTGAGTACTATATAATCAACAGGGACTCTTACATGATCAAAACCAAGCGAAGAAATAAACTCGATATCTTTTTCTGTAATAAAAGTCTCAAAATGATTCTCGTCATATTTAGAAAACTGACTTATCCAGCCACCGAGATTCACACCTTTTTGAAAACCTGAAAACTCTCTCATAAACCGTCCTTTTCTATTATCATATTACAGAAAGAAGAAGTTTCAAAAAGATATTAGGAAAGTATCTTCAGAAAAAGATATAAGTTACGCTCTCTCTATCTCGCACTTATGCTCTTTTGTATTAGAATCGTAGTTTATTCCCACTAGAAGTGTGTTGCCTTTATAAAGCTCTAGCCCTGAAAAATAGTGCTTATCTTTTATCTGCCTTATGGCCTTTCCATCATTCTGGTCTTTCTTTAGCTCTATCACCAAGGCAGAATTCTCAGGAGTAAGCGGAATCATGACGACATCTGCATAACCTTTTCCCGTATCCATCTCCTTTATTATCGTATAATCAGAAGAGGCGTAATAGTAGGCAAATATAATGGCGCTCTGCAGGCTTTGCTCGTTGTTGTATGAAAGGTTGCTGGTAACAAGCTCATGGCTCCTGTCCAGGGCTGTTGCTACAGCATCAGAGTCCATTTTTATCGTCGCATCCAAAAGAGCCTTGGACGCTTCCATGGCTTCAGCCTGCCTCTTGAACTTCTTGGAGTAGTTGATCACTGTAATCCACTGCTTTCTTATCTCATTGTTTGGAATCCTGCAAGTATTAGT
>JALFCJ010000121.1 GCA_022771185.1 Spirochaetales bacterium
GTCACCGGCGAATCACGAATATATAAGTTTTGCCTAGAACGATTCCGAGGGGCAGATCCTCTAGGCCGATTAGTTTAAAGTTTGAAATCCTAACGCCTATGCCTCCCTGAGATATCTCGTAGGAGATGTCTTACTCTCCAAATAGAAAAAGGAGGGGGTAGGCTCTATGTCAAAAAACAAGCAACCCTCGGTGCCTCTTGTTAGAAGCGGGCGGGAATCATCGAAAGTGAAAAAGGGTAAGAAAAGTAAACCCAAGATTCACAATAACCTCGTAAAGGAATACCTGAAACGTCCAGAGATATTCGCAGATTTTGTATCTGGAATATTCAACGATAAGATGATTATCACACCGGATATGCTCAGCGATGCAGATACCACCTATGAAATGAATGATGAAATTGTGGAAGGTAACACACGTATCTGTATTACAAAAGAGCTTATCCGAGATGTAGCTAAGAATGTCACGGATAAAAATGGTAATCAGTGCCTTGTTTGTATAGAGGATCAAAGTAGGTATGACAAGAATATGCCCATTCGAGTCTCAATGTATGATTCCTTGTCGTTAAACTCCCTGGCATCAAAGAAGTTTATTCCTACTTTAACTCTGGTTTGTAATTGGGATAAGAAACCTTTTCCTAATCCAACCACACTTTCGTCTTTAGTCAACTCGCCATTTTTAAAAGTGTTTGGTGAATATATGCTGAAGCTTCTACTTGCTGTATTCAACGTTGTAGAATACATTTATAGTCAAGAGAAGTATAGTTTTCGAACTGAGCTTCGAACCGTATTTGCATATGTTTCTGGTGCTCTGAACAAGTTGACCATGGAGGAGATAATTGAGAAGTGTCCTTGGATAGTAGGGGAAAAGGTTTCAAAGCAAGGAGCGAGAATTGTCTTTCAGTATATGCATATTGATATTGAAGTTGAAAAATTAGATGAGGAGGAAAATGATATGGTATCAATCTATCAGCAAAAGATAAATGAAGAGAAAGAGAAATCTAGAATCGATAATACTTATGAGTTGGCATTATCTCTTTCCAAGCTTTACAATCGTACTTTCGAAAGTATGCTTGATGACTTCAAGACAACTCCAGAAGTAAGAAAGATCTGCATGGAGAGATATAGTAAGGTTGTAGGTTGATCTCCTGCAATGGAATAGTGCTTTTGTTTAATCTGTCACTATTGAATCGGAAATTACTTGGCCCGTAGATAATTAATCCTGCGGGCTTGATAAAATCTATACGATAAAAAAGACACTGTTTTTAGGTTGATGCTTGAAAATAAAAACAGAAATCAACATTGTTGAGATAATTGAGGATAAAACTATGGTATCGATTTACCAGCAAAAGATAAATGAAGAGAAAGAGAAATCTAGAATCGATAAGACTTATGAGTTGGCATTATCTCTTTCCAAGCTTTACAATCGTACTTTCGAAAGTATGCTTGATGATTTCAAGGTAACTCCTGAAGTAAGAAAGATCTGCATGGAGAGGTATACAAAGAGTATTGGATGAAAAATAGGGTATCCCTTGCGTGGTCACCCAAATAGTTGATCTCAAAAAAGGCCTTTTAGTTGTTATTCTCTTTCTCTGTTGCTTCGTTTTCCGGTTCGTTTATTTTATTCAAGAACTCAACAAAACCTTTAGCCATTTCTGTAATAGACTTAACAATGAAGCTCTTTTTCTTAAACTTACCAGTGGAGGCCTGGAGAGTAAGTGTTTCCTCTCTCAGATGAACCAAAATTTTGACACCGTTTTCATCATCTACTAGTTCAGCTCCTTCGAACTCATTGAATCTGAATGTTCTTAAGTCTCCATCCCATGCAATGACAGCTCGTTTTCTTCCGTCATCTCTGACACAAACTATACCTTCTTCCTTTTCTGTTATAAGACGCATAGTAGGGCTGCCTTTCCAATCTTTACCAAGCTTAAGAATCTCGTTGTCGATAGGAGCAAAGAGGGCATTGTATTTCATTTCGTTTGCCTGGTCTCTCTTTTTCTTTGTTGCTGTAGCGTAAATATTGAAGAGAGTTATTCCCAGCATAATAAATAGAAGTATGTATCCGATAATACTACCCATGTTTTACTCCTTATTTTTGTTATGCATGATGTGCTCATACATAAGATTCTTCGCATCTTCTTTTTTGCCACTTTTCAATAGCTCTATCAACTGCATGTGTTGTGATAAATATGAAGAAAGTTCTTCGTTGTTTTCATTCTGTGCAACACGTAATAGCTGGATCTTGGCATCCAGTCTTTCATATACATCCTTCATTGCACTGTTATCTGAAACACCCACAAGAGCCAGATGGAACATTGAGTCCAATTCAAAGGATTTGGCTCTGTTTCCTATTGCCAAGGCATACTGACAATCAGAAGCATAACGACAAATAGTTTCTAGATTGTTCTTGAAACTCTCTTCATTAATATGATCAATAGCAAAGTTCTCCAGGTATATTCTGAACTCAGCTATATCATCAGACTCTTTTTTACTGAGACTTATGACAGAAGAGTGGGAACGAGGTTCCATTTGTACTAGGCCATAGGTACTTAATCTCTTTAGCGCTTCTCTTATAGGTGTACGTGATACACCGAATTGAGAGGCGAGACTATCTTCACTGATTTTACTTCCACAAGGTATTTTACCAGATAATATTTCATCCTTAACTAAATCATAAACTTGATCTGCTAAACTTTTAGATACTAACTTCATTGTTATAACTTAACGCTGAAGTTTTAAGTTGTCAAGAAAAATTGTATACAAAGAACAATTGAAACATAAAGTATTTAAATCATTAAAAAATGTATACAATTATCAAACAACCAAAATTAAGAGAGAAATATATTAGATAAAAGAAATAAAGTGGGCACAAAATTAAGGAATTAACTATCGAAATTTCAAAAAAAGTGGGCATGTGAATAATTAAGAGATTGACAGAGACTAAATGCTATGGTAAAAATTGTATACAATATACAAAAGGAGTGTGCCCATGAGTGACAAATTAAATGAATTGTTGGCTGATGCTGGCAAAAGAAGATACAGTTCTGATGAACTGGCCTTCATGGCAGCAGCATTTAGAGAGAATATGTTCACTATCCTTCATGAACGTGGAACAGGACACTGGGGTGGTTCTGCTTCCAGTGCAGAATTGACAACTTGTCTTTACTTCAATAGGTTGAACGTGGATCCAAAGAATCCAAGATGGGAAGACAGAGATAGATTTGTCCTCAGCAAGGGACACGCATCTGTCAACCTTTATACTGTGCTTGCAGCAAGAGGATACTTCCCAATGGATGATGTACATTCATTCAGAAAGCTTGGTTCATATCTTCAGGGACATCCGGCAATGAACAAGATTCCTGGTGTCGATATGTCTACAGGTGCTCTTGGCCACGGAATCAGCGTAGCTGTCGGTATGGCACTTGCCGCAAAGCTTAGTGGAAAGAATTACAAGACATATGTCATGACAGGTGAAGGTTGTCTTAACGAAGGACAGAGCTGGGAAGCGTTGATGTTCGCTGCAAAAGAAAAGATTGAAAACCTTGTTCTTCTTATTGACTACAACAAAGTACAGCTTGATGGAACAGAGGATCAGATCATGCCTCTCGAGCCATTAAAGGAGAAGCTGGAAGCATTCGGTTGGCTTGTTAACGATGAAAAGTACGATGGAAACAAAACTTCCGATATCCTTAAGTCTTTCCAGTGGCTGGATTCAACTCCAAACGTTCCAAAGTGTGTAATCTACGACACAATCAAGGGAAAGGGTGTTGATTTCTCAGAAGGAAAAAATACATGGCATGGCGCAGTAATTGATGACGAGCACTATGAAATCGGCATAAAGCAGCTTAGAAAAGACAAAGAGGAAAAGGAGGCAAGACTATGAGCATGGCAATGAGAGAAGCTTTCGGAAAGCACATGGCTGAAATTGGAAAAGATCATCCAGAAATGGTTGTTCTCGATGCAGACGTATCTTCCTCAACAAAGAGCGCACTCTTTGGTAAGGCATTTCCTGAGAGATTCTTCAACGTAGGTGTTGCAGAAGGGAACCTAGCTGGTGTTGCAGCAGGACTAGCTACTTGCGGATATCATCCGGTGATCAACGCATTTGCAATCTTCTTAAGCCTCAAGAGTACTGACCAGATCAGAAATGATATGTGTTACAACTCTCTTCCTTGTGTAATCGCAGGAGCTTATGGTGGACTTTCCGACTCCTTCGATGGAGCTAGCCATCAGGCAATTGAAGATATTGCTATCTTCCGTTCCCTTCCGAACATGGAAGTAATTGTTCCTTCTGATGCTCATCAGGCTGAACTTGCACTTGATTACGCTCTTACAAGAAAGAACCCTGTTTATATCAGACTTAACAGAAACGCTATGCCTGACATCGATACAGATAGAGATGCTTTCATGGCAGGAAAGGCAATCAAGATGAGAGAAGGTAAGGACATCACAATTGCTGCAAACGGAATTACTGCTTCTTATGCAATGGAGGCTGCAGAGGCACTCAGTAAGGAAGGAATCGAAGCAGAAGTATTCTCTGTACCTTTCATCAAGCCACTAGATGCCGAGTCCCTCTTTGCTTCCGCTGAAAAGACAGGTAGACTCTTGACAGTTGAAGAGCACCTTCTTGCTGGAGGTTTTGCTTCTTCACTTGCAGAAGTAGCATTTAAGCGTGGTCTCAATGCAAAGGTTGACAACATTGCATTTGAAGATAAGTTTGGTGAGACAGGACCATATATCGACCTTTTGGCAAAATATGGAATCAGTAAAGAAAACATTGTTGAAAGAGCAAAGGCTCTTATCAAATAAGGAGTAAAATAATGGATAACTTTAAGAAAGCTTATGATCTTTTGAAAGCTTGGAAAGGTGACAGCTATGTATGTGGACTTGGCTGCCTTGATGAAGTTGGTACAATTGCCAAGGGCTATGCAGGAGATAACGGAAAGGTTCTTGTTGTTTCCAACATGACATATATGAAGCCTGTCGCAGACAGAGTTCTTGCTTCCTTGGAAAAGAGTGGAGTTGAAGTAGCTGGAGGTGCAGTATGCCCAGATGCTAAGCCAAACGCTCCAAGAGAAGACGTATACAGAATCACAACATATGTACTTCAGTATCAGCCTTCTGCTATCATCGCAATCGGTGGCGGTTCGACAATCGATGCTTGTAAGGCAGCTTCTGTTCTTGCAACACTGGGAGGAAAGGTTACACCTGAAATCGACTACTACTTTGGAACAGGAAAGATCACTGCTGAACTTGAGAAGACAGGTGCTAAGCTTGTTCCAGTTGTCGCAGTAGAGACATCTGCTTCCTCTGGAGCTCACCTTACAAAGTATTCAAACATCACAGATCCAGTTGTTGGACAGAAGAAGCTTATTGTTGACCCGGCAATTGTTCCTGCAACATCTCTCTTCGACTATGAAGTCACATGTTCAATGCCAGTCAGAGTTACAATCGACGGCGCTCTCGATGCTATTGCACATACTTTCGAAGTATTCTGCGGTGCTAAGGGTGACAAGTATGATATGGCAAAGGATCTCTGTGAAACAGCAGTATCTCTTGTTGTAGACTGGGCTGGAAAGATCATCGAGAATCCAAAAGATACAAAGGCAAGAGAAGCAATCGGTCTTGCTACAGACCTTGGTGGATACGCAATCATGGTCGGTGGAACAAGTGGAGCTCATCTCACATCCTTCTCTCTTGTGGACATCGTAGGACATGGAACAGCTTGTGGTATCATGAACCCTTACTATGCTGTATTCTATTCAAAGGCCATCCAGCCACAGCTCAAGGTTGTTGGTTCAATCTTCGCTTCCCGTGGTTTCGGTAGAAAGGATATGGATACTCTTGAAGGCAGAGAACTTGC
Source organism: Spirochaetales bacterium (assembly GCA_022771185.1). Lineage (GTDB taxonomy): Bacteria > Spirochaetota > Spirochaetia > Sphaerochaetales > Sphaerochaetaceae > Ornithospirochaeta. The sequence continues at coordinate 5,864 of JALFCJ010000121.1, forward strand.
TGAAGCAGTATCTGAGGCAATGATCGAGTTTGCTAAGAGCATCAACGCTCCTACAAAGCTTACAGACATCCCTGGCTACAAGCACGATGTACACTTTGTCAGAGCTATCACAGCCGCTAAGGATCCAGACTTGAAGATGAAGCTTCAGAATATGCCTGTTCCTATGACAGCAGATGATGTAGACGAGTATATGGCTCCAGTTCTTCTTGCAGCAGAGACTGGCGATCTATCCGGCATCAAAGAGATGTAATTAATCTGGGACAGTGCTCTATATAGGGGTACTGTCTCAATTTTTT
>JALFCJ010000048.1 GCA_022771185.1 Spirochaetales bacterium
AATGGAAGAGTAAACATTATTCACTGATTTAAGGATCAAAAACCTCATAGGACAATACTATCACATTGGTCGTCACTTCTCCAATCTATTCCTTCCTTTCTGAGGACTGGAAAAAACCTATCTGGGAGAGGTGCACGAAAAACCATTCTCTCTTTAGTCTTCGGATGGTCAAAAACCAAGCGGTAAGCATGGAGCATCAGAGTCGCGTCAGGATATCTGTCGTCTTTACGGGAGTATATAGGGTCGCCGAGAATGGGATGAGAGATGGAGGATAGATGCACTCTGATCTGGTGAGTACGTCCAGTGTATATACGAAGAGAAAGAAGAGCATAATTATCCCCCTGTGAAATGACTCTCCACTTTGTCAGTGCGTCCTTACCCTCTGTTTTATTATTTGTTACAGTATACTTCTTTCGGTTATTTCTATCCCTGACAATCCTTTTGTCTATTAGACCCTCGTTATGAGTAAACAATCCTTTGGAAAGAGCAATGTAGTATTTTTCGTTACTATGCTCTGAAAATTGAAGGGATAGGTCCGCGTGAGCTTCCTTTGTCTTTGCTATCACCATTACGCCGGATGTATCTTTATCTAAGCGATGGACAATACCAGGTCTGAGATTATCTCCACCAGTATCGAAGTCTTCTCCATAGAGACCCAAGAGGGCATTTGCCAGTGTTCCAGAGTAGACTCCGGAACCAGGATGTACTGTCATTCCCTGATCTTTGTTGATGACAAGTATTTCATCGTCTTCATAAAGAATATTTAATGGAATCTCTTCTTTCTCCAAGCCCTCCATAATCTCTTCTTTATAAGAGATGAATACTTTCTCTCCTATCTTCAGTTTTCTTGACTTCTTACACTCTTTACCGTCAACCGAGATAAATATTGTAGGATTAGAAAAAACAGATCGAGGGATGTTCAAGGCATTTACGCCAACTATATCAACTCTGCCCTCTTCTTCTGCAATAAAGGAATACTCTCTATCTTTAATCATACTTTATTCCATTTTTCCAAGAATCCAATCAACAGCAGAGACTACCAATGAAAGCCCTGCAGCAGATGACAAGGTCACCAAAGCTGACTGAGTATTGTTTTCAAAGTTTATTATCCCCTGATTAGACATTAATCCTAAGGCCAGCGATGATATTGGTACAGTAAAAACCAAGGAACCAAAGAATATTGTCTCTGCTCGTCTCAGTTCTATTGTCCAGAGAGGGAATTCCTCTTCATCATAACTCTCATATTTATAGTTAAAAGAGGAATGTGTAATTGTCTCAGCTGAGAGCGAGAATAAAAGTGAGATTAGAAGTAATACTGCAATTATTCTCTTCAACTTCGTCCTCCGAAGATTGCTGTTCCAATTCTGACTTCAGTGCTGCCACAATCTATAGCAGTCTCCCAGTCGCCGCTCATTCCCATAGATAATACAGAAAGAGGATGAGTCTTACTGATTTCGTCAAAGATTTCTTTTGTATAGAGAAAAGCCTTTCTGTTCTTTTCTTCGTCTCCCCCCAGAGGCCCCACAGTCATCAAACCCACCAACTTTACGTTTTCCAAAGTGAAGGCGTACTCGGCGGCAGATATGACTTCTTCTCTTGTCTTGAACCCGGATTTCTGTTCTTCATTAGAAGAGTTTACTTCCAAGAGAATCTCCATCTTCTTATTTATCTTTCCAGCCTCTGTGTTTATTTTATCCAAGAGTGCAATAGAGTCTACAGATTCAATTCTATCAGCATACATTACTGCCTTCTTGACTTTATTGGACTGTAATTGCCCGATAAGATAAACTCTTATATCTTCTTTTTTGTTCTCAGAAAACTTTGAGATAAGCTCCTGTACTCTGTTTTCACCAAAGACTCTGGCTCCATCGTTATAAGCTTCTTCAATTAACTCTATAGGCTTTGTCTTCGATACAGCAACCAACACTGCATTCTTAGACTTATCTTTCACCTTTTTCTCTATTTCTATATAATTAACCATTCTTCCTGCCCTTTGCATTGTCATTTATAGTTTTGACTTTTTCTTTATATTCAGCCTTAGTCTCTTTAATCTTTGCTTTCATCTCAAGACTTGCTTCCCTTCTCTCCTGGGCCCAAGTATGAATATTCTGAAGCTGCTGTTTTACGTCATCATACTTACTTGTTGCACTAGGGAATGCAGAGATAATTCTTGTGTAGCTGTTTCTTGTCTTTTCTCTGAGTTCTTCAACTTCCTCAGATAGTTTAAGTCTAAACTCTTCACTAAGCTCGCTCTTACCAAGACTCTTGAGTTCCTGAACTCTCGCTTCAACATTCCTTGCCTTCTCTCTGACTTCAAGAAGTGCCTTCTTGAATGCACTCATCTTCATTACAGATAAGGTGAGATCTACTGCAAAAAGTATTCTCAAGACATCAGCAAGTCTTTCAGCAAGCATGACTGGAATAATATTAAACAGTTTCTGAATCCAAGGATAAGCACCATATACAAGAATCATACTCATAAGACCAAAAAGAGAAGAGTTTAAGAGACATACTCTCCCATTGATATTGAACTTATACCTTGAATAATCCCAAAGCTTAATTGAGAATAACTTTTCAAGTCCCCAGGATCCTATGTATTCTACGATACTAGTCAAAACTATGGCTGCAATAAACACCAGTATTGGATAATGTGCAATAGGAACAAGGAAGATATCGACGATCAAGCCCCCAAATCCATAGATAGGGAGCCAAGGTCCATATAAAAACCCTCTGTTTACCAATCTTCTCTGTCCTATTGAACAGTAAGCTACTTCACATAAATAACCAATGAATGAGTATAAAACAAAAGTCAAAGTATAGTGAGTAAAGGTATCCATAATAATCTCCCTGTATAGACTACACCAAGGGAGGACATGTGTCGAGAGAGGCAAAAAAAAATGACCGTTTCCGGTCAAATGGAGGATACAAGGATTGAACTTGTGACATCCTGCTTGTAAGGCAGGCGCTCTCCCGCTGAGCTAATCCTCCATTAAAAAACCCAGTTTCGCTGGGTGTATGCGGTCGAGAGAACTCGAATCTCCAAGCCCGTTAAAGCACTAGCACCTCAAGCTAGCGTGTCTACCAATTCCACCACGGCCGCAAGAACATGGATATATTAGAGATTTGGAGTAAATGAGTCAACCGGTTTTTCAATTATTTTTTAACTTTTTTCTTAATTCGTTATATGTAAAGTAATTATATTAATAAAAAAAGTAACTACTCAGTCATGCCTCGTATAACATGAAACTTTTCAGAAATCTATGTTTTCTCGGAAGAATGCTTGCTAAATGCTGCAATTTTCTATAATTCCTTACTAGATTAGAAAATAAACACATTATTTTTCATTTCCCGATTGATCAAACCCTCTTTTGTGTGTTAGAATAACTCTAGAATATATAAGGAGTTAGACTGCAAAATGGAGTTCACGGAGAAGTTGAAGGAGTTGATCAAAAATGGCGCCACTGTCGCCGATGTCGCATCTGCCTTCGGCCTTGACATGTCAACACTGCCTCCGGAGTGGTTCATGTTCATGTCCAACATGATCATGTTCTCATTCTCCATGATGTCGATGATGGAAGGGATGGACTCCAACATAACCGGTCTGAAGGACCAAGTCTCCGGTCTTACTTCCGCCGTCACAAGCCTCCAGTCGGAGCTCCGGGAAAGGAGTAAGAAGAATTCGTCTAACTCCAGCATGCCTCCATCACGCGAAGGCTATGCAAAGCCCAATGCAAACAAAAATACAAGTCTCCGTGAAACCAGCGGGAAGAAGCCGGGGGCGCAGCCCGGCCACAAAGGAAACGGCTTGAAGAAGGTTATGGCTGACGAGACCGTAAGGCATGACCATTATCCGAAACAGTGTCTTGGATGCAGCAACCTTACATCATGCATCTCGCTGATGAAGTGCATCTCCAGCGGGCATGTATATGAGAACAAGACTGTTTTGGTTGACAATGAACACAAGGTGTATTCCATTGTCTGTCCTGTGATGGGCGAACTGATCAAAGGGGAAAAGCCAGAGGAGATCAAGTCCACACAGCAGTACGGGCTTACGGTCAAGGAATATATAGTAAGCCTTTGGTCCATAGGGGTCACTTCACTCGACAGACTTCAGAAGCTTGTCTCCAAGCATCTTGGGATAGAAGTCTCTGAGGGCACCGTATCCAAGATCATAGCCGACTTTGCAACCGAATGCGGCAGAATTGCAGATGTGGTAAAGGATTACCTCAAGAAATGCCGTACAAAAGGTGCCGACGAGACCGGTCTGAGGGCTCAGGGGAAGCTCCATTGGCTGCATGTTGTCTGCGACAGGAAGGCTACCTACCTCTATGCCGACGAGAAGAGGGGCTTCGATGCAATCTCTGGAGAGGGAGGAATCCTTGTCGATTCATGCGGAACCCTGATACACGACTGCTGGGCACCTTATTTCAACCTGTCGAACATGGATCATGCGATATGCCTGCAGCACATACAGAGGGAGCTGAGGGCTGCAAAGATAAGGGAGAAGGATGATGAAGGATATTTCGACGGGATCGAAGCTTTGCTGCTTGCCATGAGGAAGACGAAGATGGATGCAATGGAGGCGGGAAAGGACCATCTGGAATCCACCGAGATAAAGCAATTCAGAAAGAGGCTGAGGAATATGATCGAGGAAGGGTTGGAGAGGTTCAGGTCCCCAAAGCGATGCAGGCTTAAGCTTGGAAAGATTCCTGAGGGGAAGACAAGAAGGCTGCTCCTAAGGCTGAGAGACTATGAATATGCCGTATTCATGTTCCTTGAAGACTTTGAGGTGGAGTTCTCGAACAACGAATCGGAGAGGTCATTGAGGGGGGCTAAGATACGCCAATCGGTTTCAAAATGCTTCAGAAAATTTGAAGGAATGAAACGATTTGCTTCCATCTCAACGATACTTGAGACGGCAAAGAAGAACAGCATCGATCATTCAACCATCATAAAAGCAGTCTTCACAGGGACTGCTAGGTCGCTATTGGCTAGTGTCTTAGCATGATGACTGAGTAGTTACCCTAATCTTTCTTGTAATTCCTTTGTAGCCAAGGGCTCTTGATATTTCTGTAATAGTCATTTCATTATTATGCAAAACATTACAAATCTTCATTTCAAATTCATTGTTTTTATTCTTTTGGGGAAGGAAAGATCCATGAACAGGAATAATTACGGATAGATACTTTCTGTCGCTATCCATATCGATTCTGAATCTGTCGCTGCCATTATCCTCCAGTGCCTTTAACGCTGTGGGGAATCCTGTGTTTCTCCCTTCTATAAGATGAAGTTCCTTAAGAAAGTCACCTATCCTTCTGTTTCTGTATATTCTGGCTCTGAAATCATATTCCTTGATTTTGCTATCAGTAATACTTCTGTCGAATCCAGGAAAACTTGTTATCTCCATACATTCTTTAGTGATTCTTACGGTAATAGGTTCCTGAACCTGATATGACCTGTGATAGACAGCATTTGAAAGTATTTCTTCAACAGCCTTGAAAGGATAATTGAAAACCCTCATTGCTTCAGCTTTATCATCAAGCTTGAACACTTTCTCAGATATGACATAACTTCGAATGTACTCCAGTGCCATTCTCAGCTGATGCTGTATCGGCCCTCTGAATACCTTTTCTGTCATACCTTCCCCTGTGGAATCTGGGATATCTACTATCTCAATTCTTGCATTTCGGAAATATGTGTCGATTTTGTTGGAGAACATCAGAAGCCCTACATTTCTTGGTTTTAGGTATTCATTGCTTCCAGCTACCAGCTGCAGATCTCTAGCAACTGAAAGAC
>JALFCJ010000158.1 GCA_022771185.1 Spirochaetales bacterium
AAAATCTACGATCTCATCAAATCATATAGGATTAAGCAGCCCATAGACAGGATTATGATAGGTTTGGATTTAGATAAGTTTAATAAAACACTGAGTAAAGAAGAGAGAAGGAGCATCAGAGAGAAGTTCGGATTTACGGATAACGAGATAGTCTTTGTTTCTATCTGTAGGCTCAGTAAAGAGAAGAGCGTAGACCAAGTCTTGTCTTTATTCTCTAACTTGGACATCCCTTCCTCGAAACTGATTTTTATCGGAGGAGGAGAGGAAAGAGAGAATTTGGAAAGGGAAGTGGAGGCACAGAATCTAAAAGACAGAGTTGTGTTCGGAGGTGAAGTGCTGGGAAGCGAAGTCTGGAAATACTATAAAATCGGTGAGATTTATATTGGAGCATCCCTTTCAGAGACCCAGTGCCTATCGTACGTAGAGGCTATGGCCAGCGGTATGCCTCTGTTGGTGAAAGACGACCCAGTGTTGAAGGGCTACTTGATCAATGATAGAAACGGAATGATCTATAATTCTCTCGATGACTTTGTGCTTAAGGCTGGAATTCTCGCCTCTTCTCCTGAACTGAGAATGAAACTGGGAGACGAAGCGAGAAAGTCTGTATCCAGGTTCTCTCTCTCGATGTTTGGGGAGAAGCTGAAAAAGAGTTTTGAGAGTGCAATAAAGGGGATGAGTAATGAATAGAAAAGTCCGCATCCCACAGGCGCTACGAAACTTTGCCGCCGGCTCTCTTTTTTCTCTGATTTCCGGAATAGCAATGTATATTTCAAGAATAGTCTTTTTGAAATATATGAGAGTAGATTTTGTGGGATATACATCTCTCTTTGAACACGTCTTCCTTCTTGCTTCTGTATTGGACTCAGGTGTGGCCACGTCCCTGACAAGTTTTATGGCAAGGGCTCTGGTAGGGGATGACGAGAGAAAGAAGAATGGAGTCTTGAGAGAGGCTAGGAGCGTTTACCTTGTAGTCTCTGCTTTGATGTTGACTCTTTTATTTTCCATATCGCTATTTTATCTTGGAAGAAAGGGACTTTTCCTCCCATCTCTCTTTTATTTTATAGGTCAGTGCGCCCAGTATTACCTTGGATGGAGAGTTCTTGCCCTCAACGCTTCAGGAAGAAATGACATAGTATCGCGATATGTACACATGGGGCGCACAGTGGGATCTGTGGCGGAGATTGCAGTTATTTCCCTCACTCGTAACTTCACGCTGTATGTGGCAGTATCTATGGTATCTGTAGTTCTGTCATATGTCCTTCTTTTCTATAAGGCAGGGAGAGTCTATCCGTGGATGAATGAAAAAGAGGGTGTTGTTGACAAAAAAGAAGAGAAATATCTGATTTCTATTATTCCAAGCATGTTTTCCCATAGGTTCGGTTCTCTCTTTTTCCGATGCTATGAGATCATCGCAGTGAACTTGATCTTTGGTTTTTCAATCGGTGGCCGATATTCCAATATGCTATTTATCTCCACAGCTTTTATGACAGTATTCTGGATATTCCAAAGCTCTGTAACGGGAATAGTAGGGGAACACTATGTAGAGGAAGGAAGAAAAGGCAGTTTTATTCTTTATAGAAAGATGGCTTATCTTAATCTTCTTTTTTCTTTCCTCGCTGCACTGATCTTTCTTTTCCTGGGGAAAAAGATAGGAGAAATATCCTTCGGCAGTGACAATATACTACAGGGAGCCATCCCTTTGTTCCTCGCTCTTGAGATGTTTCTTAATTCCAGTAGGACTACGTCCATAATCTTGAGAGATGCTATGGGTGACTACCATAGAGATTGGTGGAAACCGATACTTGAAGCTGTGTCTGTAATAATTCTAACTCTGGTACTTTCCCCAAAGTTTTCCTTCTACTCGATTCCTCTTTCAATCTCTTTCATTCTTCTATTTGTCTCAATTCCCGTGGACAACGCTATAGTAATAAGGAGGCTCAAGGGAAGAGTAAATTTTTCATTCCTGCCTATTTGTGTCTCTACACTTTGTCTTGCAGTAATACTTTTATTTGTTGGACATTCTTTTATCTAAACAAGAAAGGATGTAATCTTTGGCAGATACAAGAATTTGTACTATAAATTTACTACAATGACATTTTCCCTTTGATTTGTTCCATATGCTCTGATATATTTAAGTAGAATTTGATCTCAATTCCGGGGGAAAAGGAGTAAAATGAATCAGATTTCACTTGGTAACGATAAGGCTGTGTCTTATTATGCCAAGTTTATTATTGTCGCTTATGTGTTATTGGGTTTTTTTGAAAAAATCCATGCTATAGTAGACACAATTTTGATCTTGGATGGGTTACTTACTTTCTTTGGGATGATTTTTGTCTTCATATGGTTTTTTGATAAAAGAAGATTCCCTTGTAACGAGGGAAGCGTAAGCTTATTGATTTTCACATTCTTTATTCTTTTTTCATCCCTTGTAGGCGGATCGAGTATGGCACGATTCAGTGTCTCCGGCTTTGCCATTGTGGAGACATGGGCCTTGGTTCTTGCTTTGGTGGAAGTAAAGAGAGATATTCACGACATATTCCTTTATCTATCACTATTTGCAGTATTATTTTCTCTTGTTTACTCGATCTTCAGCTTAGTAGAGGGGATAGAGAACTCGGAAGTGAGGGTCAGCGGACTCAGCGATCAATCCAACTCTTTGGGAGTTATGGCTGCCATCTCTATTATTCTCTGCATGGTGAATATAAGAAAGTGGGGGAAAATAGCGGCTACAATAGTATGGAATGTAATTGATGTGTCCCTTATTCCATTCTTTCTCTTTACCCTTTGGAAGGCGGATTCCAGAACATCTATGTTGGCCCTTGTCATCGCCTCCCTCTTTATTGTAATCACTTCATTGGTTTTTCTAAGAAAACAGAGTTCCGCCTTTTGGGCTTTTATTCCATCGCTACTTGTAGTTATTGCCGCCTTGGTCTTTCTAATTACTGGAGTCAGGAGCCTGGAGTCCTATACTCTTGACACTTTTTCTACCGGTAGGACAATAATATGGCGCGAGACCTTTGAGTCTATGGGGGCAAAAGAGCACCTTTTTGGCTTCTCCGGTAACGACGAAAGGATGATGGAGGCCCTTCTGGAGAACGGAGCGTCACCTGTTACGTTATCGATGCAAGGAGAAAGACATCTTGCGCATAATATGTTTCTGGGCGTTTTCTTTGAATATGGAATAGTTGCCGCAGCAGCATTTATCTTTGGATGGATTTGGATAATGAAAAAGGGGATAGGTTACCTAGGAAAGAAAAAGAAGTGGGGATTAAGGGAAGTTTTTGCTTCGCTCTCCCTCCTCTCTTTTTTTATCATCCATTCCATAGCCGAGAGCAGCATATATTTTATAGGGGGAGCTGAGCAGCTTCTCTTTGTATTCTCCATCGCAGCGCTATATGCTGTCACAGTGGCTAAGAGGCATAGCGTCAATGAGTAAAGAAAAGAAGATTTCTCTTGCCATAGTATTGGGTGTCCTATTACTTACGGTTTTTTTTCTCTTTGAGGCTCTGAATCTCAAGATAAATGGAGATTTTACCCGGTTTTTCCCTTGGGATGAGATAGATGATGTCTATTATGTAGAGCAGATAGAAGATGTAGCCGTGGAGACTAAGAGTGCAGGAATATATGATGACTACATCTATTCCAGCGATTATAAGACAGGACTTAAGGCTTCAACGGGAGATATCATTACCGAAGAAGAGAAAGATTATCCATATACGTCCACTATGTATGTCCTTGTCTCGTTTCCTGATCTATGGAAAGGAGAGTATCTGGAGGCACTGGAAGGGTGTATAGATGAAATAGATAGAAGAAGAGACTCTGCTCGCCCCTCATCAATATTTGATTGGATGACAATAAGCGGGGAGGATGACCATTTGGGAGTCATAAGCATGAACCCCAATGAAGATGGAGTTTGGAGTGACAGCGATGCTTTGGAGATGAAGAGAAGAGTAGAGAAGGATCCTATGGTAAAGTATATGCTCATAGGGGATAGCGGAAACTCTGTTCTTCTTCAGTTCATATACAGCGACTTCTCCTCATCTGAGCAGATAGACTCTCTTTCGTCTGTATTCCAACCATTAAGGGATATGGGTGGAAGAGTCGTGTTGATGAGCAATATGGTAATAGCCCAGGAAGTGATGAAACAACTCGCAAAAGACCTGGTTCTACTTGCGTCCCTCGCTCTCTTGGTAATCTTTGTCGTCTATTATCTATCTTTCCATTCCCTCTCTATGGCCCTTGTTACAGCATCTGTTTCCGCCATCGCCGTCATATGGACCCTGGGCACAATGAAGATACAGGGGATGGATCTGAACCTAATGAATGTCCTTACTCCTTGTATGGTCATAACTCTTGGGGGCACTTATGCAATGCATACTATCTCCCAATATATGAATCAGATATCCAGGGGAGAGAATCCTACAGGCTTTAAGGCTGTACAGAGAATTCTATTGACGATAATCATTGGCTCTGTAACTACAATAGTGGGCTTTGCTTCCCTCTCTTTAAGTCCGGAGGAAGGAATAGGGTACTTCGGAATCTCCGTTAGTATCGGAGTCATATTCTGCGCTTTTCTCTCCACAGTATATCTTCCCTCTCTTCTTAACCTTATTCCAAAGCCGAAAGAGAAGAGTATAAAGAAAGTTAAAGAAGGATTGCTGCAGAGAGTTGTAAAGGGGATAGGAAGATTTACTGTAAGCCATTGGGTTCTTTTATTGTTAATCTTTATTCTGATCATCATAGGTTTTGTGGTATTTAGGGACAGAATAGAAGTCAACTCCGATTATATGTCTTATTTCTCGGAAGACGATCCATTTGGAAATGACTGCAGATACTTTGCTCGCGAAATAGGAGGTACCACGCCATATAGCGTTAAGATAGAGGCTCCGGAAGGAGAGAGCGAGTTCTTCCTTAATATGGATAACCTAAAGAGAGTAAAGAACTGGGAAGACAGCGTAAAGGAGTCGAAACATGTTCTCCAGATAATCTCATTCCCATCCTATGTTGCTTTCGCCAACAGGGAGATTACAGGAGATTGGGATATTCCTTCCGACGTGGGACTGGGACGCATAATGAAGAGTATCCTTACTCTCTATGCCAAAGATATAAGTGAAATAAGAAATGTAGTCTCCTCTGATTTCAATACTCTAACTCTCACTATACAGGCCTGGGATGGAGACAATGAAGACTTGTCTTCTGTAGAGAGCACCAGAGAGCTATATAACACTATGTTGGATAATCTTTCTCTTCTTCCATCGGGAACTAAAGTGACTATCTCCGGCTACCCGGTAATCAGCATGAAGTTCTCTGATAGAATAATGGAGGGACAGAATATCTCCACTCTCTGGGCATTTGTTGCTGTATTTGCAATAGCTTCCATTGTGTTCCTCTCTCCATTAAAGGGATTATTGGTGTTGGTTCCTGTATTATCAGGCATCGCATTCAACATAATATTCATGTACATAATGAAGATTCCTTTCGACATAATCACAATCTCTTTCTCTTCTATAGCTGTAGGTGCAGGAGTAGACGATGCAATTCACTTCTCACTGCGTTATCGAAAATATAGAAAGAAACACCCTGAGAAGGGGGTGAGAAAGGCTGTATACCATACTATCTCTGTTGCAGGTCGCCCTATTATATTGACCACACTCAGTGTAGTATTGGGTATGTCCATACTTGGTTTTGCTTCTTATACTCCAGTCCGATACTTCGGTCTCTTGATGGCCGTTACACTAATGGGGTGTATGGTATCTACGCTTCTCTTTATGCCTGCAATTACGATTCTGTTTTCACGCATCAAGAGATTCTTTTCTAAGCTCAGAAGGTCCTAGAGTATGAAGCCCCTTGTCTCTGTCCTGATGCCTGTCTATAACAGTGAAGAATATCTAATAGAGGCCCTGGATAGTTTATTGGGGCAGGATTATGAAAACTTGGAGATAATTATTCTTGATGATGGAAGTAACGACTCGTCGTTCTCTATTATCTCCCGATATAAGGAAAGAGATGAGAGAATCATAGTTGAGAGAAGAGAGAACAGGGGGATAGGAAGCGGGAGAAACAGGCTTTTATCCCTAGCTTCCGGCGACTTTGTATTCTTCTTTGATTCAGACGATATCCTTCTTTCAAAGAATTTAATCTCGACTCTTGTGTCTGACAGCGAGAAGTATAATGCGGAAGTAGTCGCTGCCCTGACTGTGCCCTTCAGAAATAAAGCAAGGAAAGGCAAAGACAAAGGAGTAAAAGTCTACTCAGGGAAAGAGTTTTCTTCTCTTATGACTAGGCCCTTTGGTTTTTTCTGCTATCCTCATTCAAGGCTAATAAAAAATAGTCTCTTCTCATCATTCTTTTTTCCAGAGGATATGATATTTGAAGATATCCCGGTCATGCCATGGGTTATAAGAGAAGCGGAGAGGGTAGCCTATGACACTAGTGTAATCTACGCATATAGAATAAACAAAAAGGGGCTGAGTCACAGTAAGTTCTCTTCCTCTTCCTTCTATGAAATGGATGCATATTACTTCAATATAAAAAAGGCTGAAGAAGAGAAAGAAAGGCCCATTGCAGTCAATAGTTCGATTTTCTTTCTGACAAAGTATTATTATTATCTATTTAAGGTACTCTTAAGAGGCCTTAGCATAAAAGAGTACCGTGCTCGTTATAAAGATAAGGCAAAGAAAGCCTGGCACGTCTTGTTTTATGGAGGATAATAGGTGAAAGGAGCCTTTTTATATGTTGATGCAGGTAAGGGGCACTATGTTCCTGCCGTTGCGCTTTCT
>JALFCJ010000160.1 GCA_022771185.1 Spirochaetales bacterium
AGAGAGAATGTTGAAATCGCTTGCGAAGAAGCTTGTGAAGGAACAGGAGAAGAAGATTCAAAAGGAACAGGAAAAGAAGTACGAGAAGCAGCTAAAAGAAAATGAAAAGAAGCTTGAAGAAAGTAACAAACAATTAGTGGATAAAGAAAAGAAACTTGAGGAAAAGGATAACGATTATATCAAGTTTATGTTCTTCTCTCTTAAAGCAACTCCCGAAGAGATCTCTGAAGGCATAAAAATGCCTCTTGATAGAGTAAAGGCGATACTTGCTATTTGATTATTGGATGCCATGGCCTCTTTTGTAGCTATGGCATTATTTCGAAGGAAGACGATTTTATTCTACCTATTTCATTCCATTGAGCATGAAATAAGCAATACTCTAACATGCTTCAACAACCTACAGTTGATTAGTTTTATTACCAAAACAACTATTTAGATATTCATCAACCTTATATAAGATGGTAGAGTAACCTCATGCGAAAAAATAAAGAAATCGACAAGAACCCTCTTTGGACAAGAGATTTTACTATAATAACACTGGGAAGCGTAGTTTCCATGATAGGAAACTCCCTATCTGGCTTTGCAATGAGCCTGATGGTCTTGGACTACACTTCCTCGGCCCTCTTCTATGCCATATATGTAATGGCGTTTACATTTCCTCAGATTGTAGTTCCTATATTCAGCGGAGCTATCATGGATAGATTCTCACGACGTAAGACTATCTACACTCTCGACTATATCTCTTCAGCCTTCTATCTATCTGTTGGAATATTGTTACATAACGGATGGTTTAACTACCCTATCTTTGCATTGATGGTATTTATGCTTGGGTGCATACAGTCCATGTATCAGGTGGCTTACCAGAGTTTCTATCCGATGCTTATTAGCGAAGGAAACTTCAGCAAGGCATATTCTGTGGCGTCTATGCTGGAATCTGTAACAGTATTCATCGTCCCTATCTCAACACTCGTATATAACGCAGTTGGAATCGGACCATTGATGATAGCGAATGCTGTCTGTTTCTTTATTGCAGCCACTGTAGAGACACAGATAAAGGCAAAAGAGAAATATGTAGAAGATAGAAAGATAGACAAGAAAGAGAACAAAGTGAAGATGATGCTTTCTGACACAAAGGCAGGCTTTATGTACCTTTGGTCTGAAAAAGGCTTATTCTTCATCGCCCTCTACTTCCTCTTCTCTTCCTTCGGAGGAGGTGTGAGCAACGTCTCTCTTCTTCCATATATGAAGGAGACAATGCCAAATGGTGAGTATTACTACCTGATAATAGGTGGAATGATGATGCTGGGAAGAGTCGTAACATCCAGCTGGCACTACCGCCATAAGCTTCCTATAGATAAGAAGTTCTTGATTGCCTTCCTTGTCTATATCTTTATTTCAATAATTGAAGGCTCCCTACTCTTCTTGCCTCTCATAATGATGTTTACTCTCTCTTTCTTTTCAGGATGCCTAGGAGTCACAAGTTATACTATCCGAATAAGTGCGACACAGAGCTATGTACCGGATGAAAAGAAAGGAAGATTCAACGGTGCCTTTAATATGCTCAGCGTCCTTGGTGCCTTAATAGGAGAAGGAGTGGCAGGAGTTCTCTCTACATTTATGGATATGCGCTTTGTAATGCTTACAACACAGATGATTGTACTTTTATCTGCTGTATTTATTATGGGTGGAAAGAGAAGATATATAGCTCCTATCTACAATAGGGAGCAGTGATCACTTTTTCTTGAAGATCATTAACTTTCCCACCAGATAGTTGATGATCCCTACAATGAGGGCAGAAAGAAGCTTCATCCATAACGGCGACCAAGAAAGAAGGTCCACTGTAACAAACATCCACACCAGGTTAAATACTCCAGTTCCTATTCTACAGGAGAAGAAAGAGAGCAATTCTTTGAAGATTCTTTCTCCTCCTTTTGATTTATAGACAAAGTATTTGTTAGTTACAAAGGCAAAGAGTACTGTAATAAACCAAGCAAGGAAGGTAGATACTACGTTATATATTCCTATTTTCTCATACATAAGCATATAGAGCCCCGTCTCTAGGAGAGTAGCGGCAGCTCCTGCTATGCAATATCTAATAAATGTAGCCCTCGCTTTAATGAAGGCTACTATTCTGTTTTCTTTCACTTCTTCACTCATTGAGAATGGAATATAACAATATTAAGGTGATTATACAAATGATTAGAGAATTTTTTCTCCCTTCACCCACTTCCCTCTGATACCTAACTTATCGCCATGGAGATATGCAAATCTCTCCAGTCTCTCAGTAGGCTTCAGGTAACGGGGGCATGGAATCTCATCATCAGAGAGGATAAGAAGGTCTCCGTCATACCCTTTCTCAAAGGAACCTACCTTTCCAAAGAAAGCTCCACCACCCTTTGTAGCAAGGTAGAATGCATCAGAGAATGACAATGGCTCTGAAGAATTATCAACAAGGCGCCAATATAACTTCGAAACTTTCACGGCATCTACAAGGGCATCAAATATAGACTCTGTTGTTCCTCCTGCAATATCGGAGCCCAGTCCTACATTTATCCCCTTCTCCATATATCTCCTAATTGGTGCGATACCAGACTTTAAATTCTCATTTGACTCAGGGCAGTGAGC
>JALFCJ010000172.1 GCA_022771185.1 Spirochaetales bacterium
TTAGGCTCAGTCTTGTTCTCAAAGTCTATGCCAACTATTCCTCCATAAGCACATGAAAGCTGATCTAATAATCCTGAAGGCTTACCAAAGTATACGTTCTCCGCATACTGGCCTATCTTAGCTATCTCTACTGGTGTTAGGGAGTCTTCTCCATAGAGAGAGTTGAATATCTCTGCAATAAGTACTTCTACAGAAGCAGAAGAGCTTAGTCCTGATCCCCTCAATACTTTTGATGTAACATTGGCGTCAAAACCTTTTATATCAAAACCTCTGTCTTTGAAGGCTTTGGCAATTCCTCTTAAAAGGGATGCTGTCGTGTTTTTCTCTTCTTTTTTGATTTCTAAGTCTGAGATGTCGATGGTGCACTTTGGAAAACCCTCACTGCAGAAATTTATAATTGTATCTTCACGCTTAGAAACTGCAGCTATAGTATCCAGGTTAATTGAAGCACCAATTACAAGGCCAAGGTTATGGTCTGTGTGGTTACCAGCAATTTCTGTTCGTCCGCTGGCGGAGAAGATCATAGGATTGTCTTTTCCAAAGAGAGCCTTGTGGTTTTCTGTGAGTGAAAGAAATCTTCTGTCCATTTCTTCTACATTTACATTCTTTCCATATAAGTATGGATATTTTTGTCTGAGTGTTGAAATCATAAGTCTATTCTAAGTTTAAGTTTGAAGTTGTAAAAGTCTTTTCTTTCCTATTTTGGTAAGGACCGTAATATCTCCTTTTGTTTTTATGTAAAGAGAGTACACCATTTCATCTATTCCTCTATCTATTTCTTTCTCACTCCATGTTCCTAAAGGGGGAAATGGATTAATGATAGATTTTTTCCTTAGTCTCGTTATCATATTTTTTCTAGTTCTGAATATGTGTCTGTTTGCTTCTTTAAGTATTTCTTTCTCTCCTGATGGAACAAAACCGTCAGAGGTACATGCTGAGCATAGGCCACACTCTTCATGCTCAGTCTCTTCACCCATTTTTACCAGAAGAGCATTTCTTATACACTTTCCTGATGAAAAGATATTCTTTAGTTCGCTTTGTTCCGTGCTTCTCCATAACACGAAAGAGTGAGCTTCATCTCCGTCTCTTCCACATCGTCCAGCCTCCTGCAGAAACTCATCTGCTTTCTGGGGAAGGTATGTGTGTATTACACTTCTTATGTTTTTTTTATCTACGCCCATTCCATATGCGTTGGTGGCTGATAGTACATACTGTGTAGAGTGAGAAAACTTATCTTCTATTTCTTTTCTTTTATCTTTATCTAGGCCTGCATGATAAAAGAGGCACTTTATTCCATGCTTTGTAAGATAGAATGCAATCCTCTCTGTCTCTTCCCTGCTGGGGCAGAATACCACAGAAGGCCTATATGCTTTGTTTCTCAGTAGACGCAGTAAATCATCCTCCATCTTTAGGGTGTGCACAGAGTGATAGAAAATATTATTCCTGTCACTGGATGCTTTTACTATATATGGTTTTTCTCCGAGAAATACTCTCTCTTGGATTGTGGCATACATAGTCTCGTCCAATGTTGCAGTAAAAGCTAATATATGGCGGGGATTTATTTTCTTTATCACTTTTGGCAGCTCTTTGTAGCTGGGACGAAAAGTGTCACCCCAAGTGACAGTGGTGTGGACTTCATCTATCACTATTGTAGATATCTTTTTCCATAGAATGGCATATCGAGGATTATTAATGAGAGAAAGAATCATCTCTATGTTTGTTATTAATACTTTATATTTGCCTTCAATCAGAGTGTCGATTATCTTCTCTTTTGCGTTTCTGTCCATACCTCCCTTAAGGGTAACGGCAGGAATACTCATCTCTTTCATTCTTCTTTCTTGGTCGGCCATCAGTGACAAGAGGGGGTATATGCATAAGACGACACCCTTGATAAAAGTAAGGGGAGCGAGAAAACAAATAGATTTTCCACTACCTGTGGGTAAGACAGCAAGTAATCTTGTTTCCTTGTTGTTTTCTTCGTTTGCTGCTATATGTGTCACTACTAATTCTTGATGGGGAAGAAGATAGGTGATGCCAAGTTTTTCTTTTATTTCTTTTTTTAGTTTTGTCCAGTCCATATATATTAAAACACAAAAAAGAGGCGATATGATTAAAAAGAAAACTATAATTGATAATTATATTCCTAGATAAGAATATTAATTTAGGTTTTATTTAAAAGAGAGACAGTAGAAAACGGGAGGTCTTGCCTCCCGCATGTCTTAGTTCTTTTTTGGTGGAACAGCGATGATGTTCTTAAGACCAGGCTTCTTTTCCAAGTTCTTTACAAGGCCTCTTTCTCTGGCTTTGTTTACATAGTTAGGATCTTCGAAAGAGTAGTGGAAGTTAGTATGGACATCATATGTTCCCTTCATGAGAGCATAAGCATCTTCTGTAATTACAAGTTCTTCATCTGTTGGGATGACAAAGATCTTTACAGGTGAGTCGTCTGTGCTGATGACTGTCTCTGCGTTTCTGCAGTGAGAGAGGTCGTTCTTTTCTGGATCGATCTTGATTCCGAGGGACTCAAGACCCTGGCAAGAACCAAGTCTGATGTTCTCACCCATTTCACCGACGCCAGCTGTGAATACGATTGCATCTACTCTACCGAGAAGTGCAGCATAAGCACCGATGTACTTCTTGATTCTGTGGCACTCGAGGTCGACGCAGAGCTGAGCCTTCTCGTCTCCGTTTTCAGCCATGATGGAAACGTCTCTTCTGTCACTTTTTCCGCAGAGACCTACAAGACCTGACTTCTTGTTTAGTATTGTATCCATCTCTTTGACTGAGTAACCGGCATTTTCGCAGATATATGGGATGACTGCCGGGTCGATGTCGCCACTTCTTGTTCCCATTACTAGTCCTTCAAGTGGTGTGAGACCCATAGTAGTATCGATACATACACCATCCTTGACAGCACAAGCAGAAGCACCGTTTCCGAGATGGAGGATGATTACGTTTGTATCTTTGTTTTCTTTTCCAAGGAGAACTGCAGCTCTCTTAGCGCAGTAAAGGTGGCTTGTTCCGTGGAAGCCATAGCGGCGGACGTTGTACTTTTCATACCATTCATAAGGAACAGCATACATAAATGCTTCTTTAGGCATTGTCTGGTGCCAAGCTGTATCGAGGACGATTGCCTGAGGAACGTTTGGCATAAGTTTTCTGGCGCATTCAATACCCATGATGTTGCCAGGCATATGTAATGGTCCAAGTGGGATGAGTGTCTTAAGCTGTTCTACAACTTCGTCTGTAACGAGAGTAGACTTCTTGAACATTTCTCCACCATGGAGAACTCTGTGGCCTACTGCTCCGATTTCAGAGAGATCCTTGATACATCCATACGTAGGATCCTGAAGCATCTTAAGAATGTAGTCGATGGCTTCAGCGTGGGTTGGAGAAACGAACTTGTCGTTGAACTCTTCTTTGCCACGAGACTTCTGCTCGATTGTCGAGTATTCCTGGCCGATGCGTTCCACGACACCGACTGTTAGGACATCCTTGTTGTCCCAATCATAGACCTGATATTTTGCGGAGGAACTACCGCAGTTCAAGGTTAAGATGACCATTGATATCTCCTAGTTCTATTTTTCGTTTTATGAGTGAATAATATATCAGAAAAAAGAAAACCTCCACCTCAATAAAGTGAAATGACTGAAAAATGGTCAAATGGAGCTGAAATAGCGTTATATAAGTATGAAGCGTTTTAGTTTATTGATAGTTTTCTTTTTGTTTTTTTCTTTTTCTCTCTATGCTTATTCCCTTGTCTTGGATGAAACAAGTATAGGAATAGAGAATGATGGTCTTAGTTTTGGTATCTCAAGATGGGGAATGAGAGTGAAGAGCCAGCATTTTTCCTTTGGTGCCGTAGACACTGGAGGAGACATAAAGATGATCAACAATCCGCATCTTTCATATTCAGAAGGACTCTATTATTCCATTCCGAAGAAAGGTGTTTCACTACTGGCTTCAACATTGAAGACAAATAATATGAGGTTTTCTTTTCTGTATGGAGAAAGAAATGGTATAGGCGTGGCTTTGGAAATAGATGATCTGAGAGCTTTTGTTTATGCTTTTATGAGGGGGGAGAGTAGTGGAATACAGAAAAATCTAATTGAGAGAAGAGATACGAATGTAATCTATTTGGGCTTGGAAAGCAGAATGAAAATGTTAGCGATGTCATACTACCTTTCTGTCACAGACTCTCTATTCTGTTCATCATTGATAAAAAATGAGTTATGGTTCAGCGTAATAAAGTTAGGAGTGGGATATGGCCGATTACAGAGCCTCTTGAAAGAGAGTAAAGATTGGGAGACAAGTTTGAAGCTATCTCTCTATAAAGGAGAAACGGAAGTAACATTCTCCCTTTATCTTTCTCCTCTTCCTGTATACTTCTCCTCCTATAGGTCTCTCTCTTTTTCTACCAAAGGTGTGATGCCTATTGGAGACGTAAGAATAGAAAGCGAGACGAAGAGAAACTTTAGAGGTGGAAAAGAAGAGGTGGATGTATCCCTTGCCTTGAGTTATAAAAACTGCAGAGTGAAAATATCGAAAAACAGTGGTTTCACTATTTCCATGCATTTCGACTCCTCTTCTTTTACTGTTACAAAAGATATGATTGAAACAAACGTGGTACTGAGAAAAGATGGAATAGAAATTGTAATAGATAGCAGCAGAGAGAATGGTGTAAAAGGAAAGATTAATACCAATAGCCCAGCAATGCTGGACTAATGGTAATCCCCCCTCATTGTTATTATAGGATAAAAAAAAGAGACACACAAAAAACAGATAATAATTAAGCAATGCCTTTCTATATTGAAGTCCAATCTCCTTTTATCATGAGACTAAATCTATTATACTTATAGAGAGTGCCATGAGCACAAAGGAGATTAAGCATGAAGCTGTATAACACAATGGATCGCAAAGTAGAGGAGTTCGTACCGATTGAAGAAGGAAAGGTAGGAATGTACTGTTGCGGCCCTACAGTCTACAACTATGCCCATATCGGAAACTTAAGAACTTTTATTTTCGAAGATATACTTCATCGTACTCTTGAAGAAGCTGGATATAGAGTCAAACACGTCATGAACATCACAGACGTAGGTCATCTTACAGGAGACGGAGACGATGGAGAAGATAAGCTAGGTAAGAGAAGCAGAGAGACAGGTAAGAGTGTTTGGGATATCGCAGCATTCTACACCGATGCATTCTTTGCAGACGAGAAGGCTTTGAATATAAAGAGACCTAATGTAGTATGTAAGGCTACAGATCATATTTCTGATATGATCGCTTTGATCAAGAGATTGGAGGAGAATGGACACACTTACACTGCTGGAGGCAATGTCTACTTCTCTATAGACACTATCGACGACTATGGAAAGCTTGCCGGCCAGAAGCAGGAAGATAAGTTAAGTGGTGCAAGAATTGTAGTAGACGGAAATAAACGTAATCCTCAGGACTTTGTCCTATGGTTCACAAATAGTAAGTTTGGCGAACAAGCCATGATGTGGGATTCTCCATGGGGTAGAGGATATCCTGGCTGGCATATCGAGTGTTCTGCCATGAGCATGAAGTATCTTGGAGAAACCTTCGATATCCATTGTGGTGGTATTGACGCTATTCCTGTCCACCATACTAATGAGATAGCTCAGAGTGAGGCTGCCACAGGTCACAAGTGGGTAAACTATTGGTGCCATGGAGAGTTCCTCCTGAATGACAAGGGAAAAATGAGTAAGTCGTCGGGGGAATTCTTGACTCTTCCCGTTTTGGTTTCTCATGGATACGAAGCTCTTGACTATAGATATTTCTGTCTTGGTGGACACTATCGTACACAACTTAAGTTCTCTTATGAAGCTCTAGACCATGCCAAGAGCGCCAGGGAGAGACTTAATGGGATGGTAGCTGAACTCAAAGCAAAATCTAAGCCTGCAGCTTCTCTTGGCGAAAAAGCTCAGAGTTATAAAGATTCTTTCTTTGCCGCCCTCTTTAATGATCTTAGATGCCCGGAGGCATTGGCTGTCATGTGGAAGATGGTTAAGGATGGTTCTATCAATGACGATGAAAAGCTTTCTCTTCTCTATTCTATGGATAAAGTCCTCGGCTTGGACCTTGATAAAGTAGAGGCTAAGAAAGAGGAAAAAGTCGGAGGCGAAGAGGAGTGGAAGCTTGTGGAGGAGAGAAAGCAAGCTAAAGCTGAAAAGAACTATCAGAGAGCTGATGAGATAAGAAAAGAGCTGGAAACAAGGGGTTATACTGTAAAAGATACGCCTCAGGGACCAATTCTTCAAAAAATAATGTAACCATTAGGTAGGAAATTTGTTAATAAGATGGAAATCAAAAGTACCAACCGGGAAGATTTCAGGAAAGTATACGATGCAAACTACACGCTTCTGATGCAAGTAGTGATGCACATTGTGTACAATCAGGAAATTGCGGAAGACTTGGTCCAGGAAACATTTGAACGTTTTTATGTGAAGAATATTTCCTTTCCGACCATGGATGACGCCAAGTATTGGCTGTTGAGAGTTTCCAAGAATCTGGCTCTCAATAATGTTCGAAGGAACAAGAGGGAGATACAGCTTGTAGACAAGGTCAAAAAGATGCCAGGCGAAGCTGCAAACTATTTTGACTCATCCAAAGCTGTAATGGAAGAAGAGGATAGAAAGGCTGTCAGGGATGCAGTCAATGCTCTGCCAGAGAACTTGAGGAGCGTAATACAGCTGAAAGAGTATTCGGGGCTTGACTATAAAGCTATAGGAAAGATCCTGGGTATTTCAGAAACAAACGTAAAGGTCAGAGTCCACAGAGCCAGAAAAAAGCTTGAAGAGATTCTTTCCGCGGAGGATAAAGATGTGTATTGATCTGCAGATGCTGTCCGCATATATGGATGGAGAATTAAAGGAGCCATATAGAACCCAAGTGGAGGAACACTTGGAACATTGCGCTGCCTGCAGGAATCTTCTTGAGAATATGAAGAAGCTGGATGAAAAGATCCAAAAAGATATATTCTCGGAAGAAGAGCTCAACAGAAACAAGGATGCCATTTACAAAAAGCTTGATGCAAAGTGCTTTGGAGATGACAAGCAGATTTCTTTCTTCAGAAGAAAGATCCAGATGAGTATACCTACTGCAATTACAGCTGCTGCCGCCGCCGTCTTCATCTTTGTTGGAGGTTTTGTATTCTTTGGTTCAAATGCAAAAGAGACAAATGATATTCTTCCTTCTTTCTCTGTAAACGCAGATACAGAAAATGTAAGACTCGTCTCTTCTGGTAAGAACAGTCTCGATGACTATACACTGGAGGAGATACTTCAATATCTGGATGGCAAAGGCTATCAGGTGGATATATCTATCAAAGGTCTTCAGCCTCTGGAAGAAAAAGGGGAATGATTACTTAGGACTCGAAAAATCGGGTCCTTTTTTCTGACTATAAAGTAGTTGAAGACTATTGTAATAAGAACTCTGAAGAAAATGGCCGTCGGAGAGACGGTCATTTAAGAAAGTATCTATCAAATACAGTTTTGAAATAGTTTTTATATACAGGGATTATTCTTTTTATTCTTCTCTTTGCACTCTCTTAGGAAAGATATAAATAAGAAGATAGAGCAAGTAAAGGTCAAAACGTCTGCTGCAGGTTGGGCGATCTCCACACCTGTGATTCCAAGAACTCTCGGTAGAATCAGAATGGATGGAATATAGAATATACCTTGTCGGCACATAGCAAGGAATGTAGCTGAAGCTACGTGGCTTGTTCCTTGTAGCGCCATATTTGTGGTGACATTTATTCCACAGAATGGGAGAAGAAGGCACTGGGCTCTTAATGCCCTTGTCCCCACTTCGACAACCATAGGGTCGTCACTTATAAAAGCTCTGATTATTGACGGGGTGAATATATAAGTAAGGATGGAAAGGATAGAGATTATTATTGTTCCCACTTGTGCCGTAAACACAGTAGCTTTTCTTACTCTTTCATATTTTCCTGCTCCCCAGTTATATGCACAAACTGGTTGGAAACCTTGCCCGAATCCGAGAAGGGCTGAGAAGATAAAGAATGTAACTCTTCCTGTAATGCTCATTGCGGCAATGGCTGCGTCTCCATATATTGCTGCGCTTAGATTCAAAAGTATTGTTGCAATACTTGCTAGTCCCTGCCTTGCCAATGATGGTAGTCCAGTCTTTATTATTGACAATAGCATAGAAGGCTGAAAATGCTTTAACTTGGAAACCACAATATCCGCTTCACTCTTTCCAGTGACAAAGGCCATAAGAAGGATAATAAAGCTAATAAACTGGCTTATGGCAGTTGCAATGGCGGCTCCTGATGTTCCAAGTCCGAAGATAAAAATAAACAGGGGATCCAGCGCAATATTCAACACGCCTCCTGTTGTTATCCCCACCATTGCATAGAAAGCTTTTCCTTCAGAGCGTAGTATATTGTTCATTACATATGAACCGATCATAAACGGACAAGCAATGAATATATATTTTGAATAAGCTTCTGCAAATGGAAGAATTGTCTCTGTAGCTCCAAGCATTCTCATAAGGCCTTTATTGAAGACAATGCCTAGAACGGCAAGAATAACGCCAAAGAGGAGAGAGAAGAAGAAAGAGAGTGTGACAAGAGTGTCTGCTCTGTCTTTGTCTTTTGCCCCAAGGGAGCGAGAGGCGAGTATACCTCCTCCCATTCCTATTGTGAATCCCACTGCCTGTATAATTGCCATTATGGAAAAAACTACACCTACAGCGGCAGATGCGCTTGTACCGATCTGGGAGACAAAGTACGTATCCGCCATATTGTATATGGAAGATACAAGCATCGACACTATAGTTGGAACTGCAAGTCGAGGAATAAGTGACGACACTGGTGTCTGCGTCATTTTTATATATTGCTGATTTTCGCTCATACTTCGAATTTATCATAAACGGACAAAAAAAGGGATAGACTCTTTCCATTGTTAAGAGCACTCTTTTTTGATACCATAAACGGCGACGGAGGACTTTTTAATATGAAAGCCGTGGAATTGGCCAAAGCCTATAACCCAAAAGAATTTGAGGACCGCATTTACAGCGAATGGAAAGAGAAGGGGGAGTTTGCTCCCAGAAGTGGTGAAGGACATTTTACTGTCGTTATGCCACCACCAAACGTCACTGGCGTCCTCCACATGGGCCATGCTTTAAATAACAGCTTGCAGGATATAATCATCAGATATAAGAGAATGACAGGTGTTCCTACTCTTTGGGTACCTGGAACAGACCATGCAGGTATTGCAACACAGAACGTTGTGGAGAGACAGCTTGCGAAAGAAGGCTTGAGACGTCAGGATCTTGGAAGAGAGAAGTTCTTGGAACGCACTTGGGCTGTCAAAGACAAGCACCATAATATTATTAAGAGTCAGCTTGAGAAGATGGGATGTTCCTGTGACTGGGATCATGAGAGATTCACAATGGACGAAGGACTTTCCAAGGCAGTAAGGGAAGCATTTGTCACCCTCTATGAAAGAGGACTGATCTACAAAGGCAAGTACCTTGTAAACTACTGCCCGAAATGTGGCACCGCCTTGGCAGACGATGAAGTCGAATATGAGAACGTTCCTGGAAAACTCTATGATGTCAGATATCCATATGCTGACGGTTCTGGTTGGATTACAGTGGCGACAACAAGACCGGAGACTATGTTCGGAGATGTTGCAGTTGCAGTAAACCCGGAAGATGAAAGATATAAAGATATTGTTGGAAAGAAGCTTAGACTTCCTCTTACAGATAGAGAGATTCCAATTATTGCAGATTCTTTCGTTGAGCTTGGTTTCGGTACAGGTATGGTAAAGATTACTCCAGCCCATGACCCGAATGACTGGGAGTGTGGAAAGAGACATAACCTGGAAGCCATCAATGTCCTTAACCCGGATGGAACAATGAATGACAACTGTCCTGAGAAATATAGGGGTGTTCCTGCTCAGGAAGCAAGAAAAATGGTTGCAGAAGAGCTTAAGGAGAAGGGATATCTTGTAAGTGAGAAAGACTATAACCATGAAGTCGGACATTGTTATAGATGCCATACAATCGTAGAGCCATATCTTTCTGAGCAGTGGTTTGTAAAGATGCGCGGTATGGCAGACAAGGCTATTGCCGCTTGGAAGAATGGCGACATTCAGTTCTATCCTAAGAGATGGGAGAATACTTATATCCACTGGATGGAGACAATTAAGGACTGGTGTATCTCCCGTCAACTTTGGTGGGGACATAGAATCCCTGTATGGTACTGCGAAGACTGCGGCGAGATGATTGTATCAAGAGAAGATGCAACAGAGTGTCCAAAATGTCATAGCCATAATCTGAAGCAGGATACAGATGTTCTCGATACATGGTTCTCTTCTTGGCTCTGGCCATTCTCAACTCTTGGCTGGCCTGAAAAGACTCCGGATTTCGACAAGTTCTTCCAGACAAATACTCTGGTTTCTGCATACGATATCATCTTCTTCTGGATCAGTAGAATGATAATGGCAAGTGAAGAGTTCTTGGGCAAGGCTCCTTTCAAAGATATCGTCATTACAGGTCTCGTAAGAGATACTCAGGGAAGAAAGATGTCCAAGTCTCTTGGAAACGGAATCGACCCACTGGATGTGATCGACGAATATGGCGCTGACGCCATGAAGTTTACTCTCTGCTTCCTTGCAGCCCAGGGACAGGATGTCCAGATCGATATGAACTCATTTAAGCTTGGTTCCAGATTTGCTAATAAGATTTGGAATGCTACAAGATTCTTATTGATGAATCTTGAAGGCAGAAATCTTGTTGAAATTGATAGATCTAAGCTTACTGTCCTTGATAAGTGGATCTACTCACGTCTTAATGATGCTGCTCTTTCCATTAAGAACGCTATGGACGAGTATCACTTCAATGATGCAGCTCAGACAGTCTACTCTTTCTTCTGGAATGATTTCTGTGACTGGTATATTGAAGCAAGTAAAGAGAAAATGCTCCATGGAAGCGATGAGGAGAAGGATCTCCAGGTATCTATCCTTATGGATATTTTGGAAGCCTCAATGCGCTTGATGCACCCGTTCCTTTCCTTCCTTACAGAAGAGATCTATCAGAAACTTCCAAATCATAATGGAGACGTTATTGTTGCAAAGTATCCTGAATATGATGAAAAAGAGAAGGATGAAAATGCAGAAGCTTCTATGGATAGCCTTCAGGAAGTCGTCAGGGTAGTAAGAGCAGTCAGAAGCAGCCTCGGTATCGGGCCGGAGAAGAAACTTAAGGTTGTGGTAAGACCTGACAAGTCTAATAAATATGTAGACTTCTATAAGTCTGAAGTAAAGATCCTTACATCTTTCATGGGAGCTTCTACAGTCATCATTGATACAGATGGAAGCGAAGATACTTCAAAAGCCTTCCCTTGCCATGGCAGCGGCTTCGAAGCATTTGTCTTTGTTCGTGATGCCATCGATGTAGAGGGTGAAATAAAGAGACTTGAAGGTGAGATTAAGAAGGCTGAAGCAAATTTGGCTCAGAGCATGAAGAAGCTTGAGAATGAGAACTTCATTACTCATGCTAAACCTGAAGCTATCGAGAAAGAGAAGAGCAAGAAGGCTGAGTTCGAGGAAAAGATAGCGAAATCCACTGAACATATAGCTCTTTTGAAGACTCTTTGATCATGAAAACAGCCCCGGGAAACCGGGGTTTAATAATAGGAAACTTTAATCCTTATTCTTTATCCATTGCGTCTTTTTCGTCTGTTATTTCAGCTCTTCTTATCTTTGCAAGTTTTGCAATTTCTGAGAGGGCCTTTCTTGCTCTTGTTGCTGAAGACTTGATGCCTTTTTCCACAAACTTATTGTTTTCTGTAACATAGATCTCCATCTGGGCTACAATTTCATCATGTGTAGACATTATTAACTCCTATTTCCTTTAGATATGAAGAAATAATAACATAAAACAAACAGAGTGCAAGATAGATTGAATTTTTTATTCTTCATTCTTCTATTATTGTGGCGTTTTAAACCTTTCTTCCCTTCCAGTCAAAGCCTTTTCCTGAAAGCTTTCTATACATGCCATGGACGTACATGGCGCAGATGGCAGTAATAGAAAGGAAACCTGAAATACATACACTTCTCCAGAATCCTATTTCTCTTGAACCGATGGTCCAGCCTATGAATGTCATAAGCCAACCAATCATTGCCATCAACAGAAGTTTGTTTTCATTAAAGCAAAGGAAAAGAGGTGCAAAAAGAGGAGTCCAAGAAATAAAAATCAAAAGTGTCACTGCAATTAAGAGAAGTAGAATCATAATGAAGGTAGGAGGGAATAGATCTGTAAGACTTCTCTCTATACCTCTGAATGCACTCTTTCTGTCACTATACATTTTGCATGATACATCTTTTGATAGGTTCCTGAATCCATATTTCTTTTTGTGTCTCATGAAGTGCTTG
>JALFCJ010000181.1 GCA_022771185.1 Spirochaetales bacterium
ATACTCTACAATTCCCTGATAAGAACAGTTTCTGCTCTTTGGAAGCCTGTTCTTAAGGACAGAAAGTTTATTCTTTCTTTCCCTGAGATGAGGAATGTATACAAGAATCTCATCTATAGTCATGTCATATCCAGGCACAACAGTGGATGTATTGAATAAATTCATAATATGTCTGAGCTTCCTGACTTCTTCTTCAAGCTCAATAATACGTCTTTGAGTCTCCTTATAGTCATAATCAGGTCTTGCTTCCTCTGGTTTTTCTCCAGGAGAAACAATATATGTACATGTTTTGTTTTCTTTCTCTACTAGTTCGTTGATTTCTTCCTTAAGAGCGTTGATTTTCTTTGATACTATTGCTGGTGATACTTTTCTCATATATATAATCTCCTTTGCTTTTCCTTACTTTGTTTATTGTTTCTTTCTTGCTCATTAAAGAGGTAGAACGATTTATGGGAGAAAACAAAAAGAAAAACAAAAAAAGAGTTTCTTCTTTGAATCATCTCTAAAAATTAATTATTCCTTTAACAAAATAGATAGAAAGATACACACTTTGCTTAATGATATTAAAAAGAAGAAAATGTCGATGCCAGAATAATATATTGTTCTGTCTTAGGCGGGTATCCATTTGCTATGAAGATGCTGGATGAGGAAAAATCAATATTTGAGAGGAAAGCTTGTCTCAGGAATAGAAAGAGAAAAGATAAGAGATTGTGACTATATGCTCTATTCGCCTTACTATACCGAGAAGAAAGTCGAAGAGGTTGGAGAAATATCGGAGATAGGTGAAAAGCTGGATGAGAAATACAGAGAGCTTTATATGCTATGTAGGAGAATGACGAGACAATAGAAGTCGGTTTGTCGTTAGAAATAGATATATTCATTTGAAAAAGATACTTGATCTATACCTAATAGTTTCATGTAATTTTGGGTTGTAAAGCTTCTCTTGTAAGGAAATTCAGCCCTATGGTTTCTGTTATACAAAGTGAAGTACGTTGCATTTGGAGACGGGGCTCCAATCGAGAACTGCAGTTATGATGTACTATTTGGTATATGTTTGAATTATGGGTTGCACAATAATATAAGAATTATAATTTTTCATATTATTTAAAATTATAAAGTATGAAACAATAAAACTCTCATTTTCCCTTTCGTCATTTTTCCGTTTTTTCGCGTTATATAGATAAGGAGGAAAAATGGAGAAAGGAAAAGACAGGGTGTCGAAGCTTTTCTTTTCAGATCCCGAGAGAGCAAGAGAGATAGTAAGGCTTGCATTGAAGAGAATGAGCGTGAAGGCCGAGCTTTCTGATCTTACTATAGAGGATCCAGTTGTGTCCTTCATGGATACTAAGATTTCAATGGAGAAGCTTTTGGATAAGTTATACAAGGTCAAGCTGTCAAACGATGAGAGCAGTACATTCTGCCTCATGGGACTTGAGAACCAGTCGAAGTTCGACGCTCATATGCTCATTAGGGCCGGCATAACATTCCTTCTAATCTATGACTGGAAGCTAAGCCTCAAGGCGGAATTAAAGCCTGTATTCATAGTGGTGCTGAATATGAGTGAAGGAGAGTGGAAGGGCCCTACTAGATTGGAGGAGTACTTCTCCAAGGAGAACTTGGCTTTCTTTGGTCCTTTGGCTGTCAGCGTTAAGTTGACAGTCATAGACCCACATACAATGGAAGATGATGAGCTGGATGGACTAAAGGCAGACTTGGATCTTGTGCTGAAGGTCATAAAATATAAGTCGGACAAAAAAACTATTTGCGATTATATTAATAGTGAGGAGAGATTCAAGAAACTTGACGAAGTGACGGCTAAGCTGGTTGCGGAGCTGGCAAACATAGAGATTGGAGAGGGAGAAAGAGACGTGTGCAAGGCGATTGAAGATTTGATTAACGATAGTAAGGAAGAAGGAAGAATCGAAGGGATAGCTGAAGGAATAGCTGAAGGCGAAGCAAATGCAATTTATAAACTCAGAAGAGACGGACTCTTAAATAGAGATGTTGCAGCAGGTAGGCTTGGACTTAGTGTAGAGGAATATAATAAGAGAGAAAATGAATTCTTTTCTTGAGAGATAGGATCTAAAACGACTTGATGTTTATAAACAATTCTGGTTACAAAAGTGAAGGCCCGTAGATACGTATTTCTGCGGGCATTTTGATAGAGCGAGACTTTCAGGAATCATCTGACATGAGAAAGCTTTCCAGAAATCATAGTGATTGGTAATGTTTATATATCTTCACCTTAAAGATATGGCAAAACCCGATAGATAACATTACGTAGCGTCACTTCCTTTCGTCTATGATGAAAATGACAAAACAAGATTGCTTCTTTTTTTGTTCCATCCGTCATATTTACATATAGTTTTCCTAATTATGGGAAAGACCAGATACTTTACGTTTGACTACTGATAGTGGTTCGCAAAAAGGGTTGCCATTTGATTTTGAGAGTATTTTGCAGCCCATTACATCATTGTTTTCAAAAGATAATTATGGATTAAAGTGCTCCAATGTCATTTTATTCTCTGAGAAAGAATAATTGATATTGTAAAACTTATATACGTAGGCAAGAGTATCAGGATTGGTATTAACTTCAACTAGTTTTCCATCTGAAGTAAGAGTTAGATTTG
>JALFCJ010000006.1 GCA_022771185.1 Spirochaetales bacterium
AAAGGAATATCTCTACGTTGTCTACCATAACACCGGCTAGGGATACTCTCTGTTTCTGTCCACCGCTTAGTTCATGGGGAGCGTGGTCTAGAAATGAATCTATGCCGACTTTTTTCGCAGCTTCAATGACTCTATCTCTCATTTCATCCAGTTGGATGTTGTCATTTTCCATTGCAAAAGCAATATCTTCACCCACAGTAAGCCCGATAAACTGTCCGTCAGAGTCCTGTAGTACAGTTCCTGTGATCTTTGATAGAGAGAAGATATCAAGGTCCTTAAAGCTCTTACCTTTGATTATCAGCTCGCCACTTGTATCTCCTGAGTATGAAGCAGGAATAAGGCCATTTAGACAATTGAAGAGAGTAGACTTACCGCATCCCGATGGACCGCAGATAAGAACTTTCTCTCCCTTGTGGATATCTAAATTGATTCCTTTCAGAGTCGGTTCAGCTTGAGCTGTATATTTGAAAACAAAGTTTTTGAAGCTAATTATACTTTCTTCCACAACAACCTCGACGAGAGAAGGATAACAAAAAAAGGGGAATGAAAAAATCCATTCCCCGTCATTAAGAAGAAAAACTTAGTTTTCTTTCTTCAAGCTACCAGCCTTTGGCTTAGCAGCTGCAAAAGCAACAGCAAGAAGAGTTCCTACGATAGCAGTAGTTACAATGTTTGCTATTCCTCCTACCAAGCCCTGTAAGAATACTTTGTTTGCTGGCTCTGAGTAGATGAGGATATCGAGTACTGGTGCGACAACGCCCCAAGCGATAAGGTGTGCAACGACCTGTGTGATATTGAATGTAATGATATCTTTCTTTCCAAAGCCATTCTTCTCGATATCGACTTTCTTTGTTCCAAGACCCATTACGAGACCTGCGACACCACTTGCGATGACCCAGCTCCACCAGATTCCCCAACCATAAGAGAAGTCGATGAGTGCGTGGCCGATGAAAGCGATCAAAAGACCTGCGATTGGTCCAAAAAGAGTAGCCATGAAAGCCAAAAGACCATACTGAATTGAAATGTTTGTGTTTGGAACTGGGCTTGGGATAGCAACAAATCTACCTAGCACGAAAAAGAGTGCTGCTCCGATTCCAATAGCGACAATTGTAACGACAGGAGATTTTTTATTCATACTTTTCCTTCCTTTACATAGAGCTACTGGCTCAATGTTATGTTTATTATCAACAATTATCTTAAATGATTCAACACTGAGCCAAAATGTCTATGTTTTATTTTAAGTGTTTGTCCATCCAGAGTGTGATTTCTTTCAGTCTCTTGATTCTATTAAGTGGCTTTCCGCTTCTTGATAATTCGTGGGTTTCGTCATGGAAGAGCATAAGCTTTGATTCCACACCCATTTCCACAAGAGCTGAATACAGCTGGTATCCTTCACTTACAGGGCATCTGTAGTCTTTATCTGAGTGGATGATGAGAGTAGGAGTCTTTGCATTCTTCAATATCTCCTCCATTGGAGAACGGTGAAAGAGTCCTTCAAGATTGTCGATGGAAGCTGCACACTGGTCTGCTGCAAAATATGGGCCGATGTCGCTTGTTCCCCAGAAAGAAACCCAGTTATAGATTGAGCGCTGAGTAGCAATGGCCTTAAATCTATCAGTGTGACCGAGGATCCAGTTGGACATGAAGCCTCCATAGCTTCCCCCTGTCTCACCTAGTCTTTCTTTGTCTATGTCAGGATATTTTTCCAGAACCACATCTGTGAACTTCATTAGGTCGCTGTAGTCGATGGTGCCGTATTTTCCCCTGATATCTGCAAATTCATCGCCTCTTCCATCAGCTCCTCTAGGGTTTGTCCAATATACAAAGTAGCCTTCATTTGCCCAGTATTGCATTTCGTGCATGAATACTGTTCCGTATACAGTCTTCGGGCCTCCATGGATATCGAAGATTGCTGGATACTTTGTTCCTTCTTGATATCCATATGGCTTGATGACCCACCCTGTAAGTTGGACTCCATCGTTTTCAAACGCTATTTCTTCAGGTACGGCGACATACTTGCCTTCCAATATTTTGTCATTGAAAGATGTAAGGCATTCTTCCCCTTCGTCATATACTTCCTGAAGTTTTTGGTCCCTCATTCCAATAAACATTAGTTTTCCCTCTTTGACAGAGAAACTATCAACGCTTCCTTCGTCGCCTATGACACTCTCGATGTTACCCTCGTTGTCTATTCTATATATATAAGAAGAATGGTCGAGGGTAGTGGAGAAGTAAAGATACTCCCCGTCTCTTACTACAGGCTGTCCTCCACCGAGTCTTACATCTGTTCCTACAGTACTGCCAATAGCTTCTCCCCATTTCTTCAAAAGATGGATCTTTTCATCCTCTACAGTAAAGAAGTCAGGATTCTGATTTAAGCCATATCTATCCATGGTAGTACCGATGGCTATGATCTTTTCTCCAAGATGGAAAGCACAGTACACTGATAATTGACCAATTGGAAGAACAGTCTTCCAACTCCAGTCAGAGGTGTTGACCTCTCTTATCTCAGAAGTGAACTGCTGCTTTGGGCTTTTTCTTGTTTCTCCTACAGCAAGGATTTTTGATTTGTCTGGGCTGAGAGTGAATGTCTCGAGAGAGAAATCGTCGTCAAAGACTCTTTCACACTTTCCTTCCTTTATGTATACGAGTCTATTTCTTCTACCGTCAGTATATCCTTCACCATTGAGATAGAAGCCGCACTCTTCGATATCTTCGTAACCTTCCAGTTCCTTTTCAATCTTCTTTTTCTCCTCTAGCGAGAGATTCTCTGTTCTTTTATCAACACCCATAGTAGCGACAAGAGTGTCGTCAGAAATAAAATCGAAGGAAGAGATAGGGGAATCTACTTTAAAAGCTGTGTGTGCTTCACCTCCATCAAGAGGAAGGGCATAGATGAAACTTGATCCTTCGTCCTTCTTTTCTTCTTCGCTTCTTTTTGCAAGGAAGTAGAGACTGTTGTCCCTTACTGTGAAAAAGCCTGCTTTGCCATCAAAAGTCAGCTGCTTTGCCTTCTCTCCATCTTTGATAATCCAGTAGTTTCTCTCATACCCTGTCTTATCTTTCTTGACATTAGCCTTGATAAATAAGGCGCCATAATCAGTCACTTTGATTCCCGATAAATAACTATATTCCAAAAAATCTTCAAGTTTAATTTTGTCCATGACCGAATAATAGCATATAGAGGAGTATAGGTAAAAGAAATAATGAGATACAAAAAAATCCCATCTTTCGATGGGATAAGCCGCCTGTCGGATTCGAACCAACGACCCCGAGATTACAAATCACGTGCTCTGGCCAGCTGAGCTAAGGCGGCGATTTGTCTTTCTAATGACGGTTGATAATCTATCTAAATCGTTTAATAATGTCAACTGCTTTTGTTATTATCCGTTAAAATTTTTCTATAGTGGCACGGTTCGTGGCACGCCAGCACATATTTTATGGCA
>JALFCJ010000017.1 GCA_022771185.1 Spirochaetales bacterium
AGAGAAGGGACGATAGACGTTCTGATTCTTCTTATCGAAGGGACGGAGATAGAAGAAACGATAGACGCTCCGATAGAAATTCATCACGCTACGGTGAGAGAAGAGACAGAGACGAGAGAAGATACTCTGATAGAGATAGAAACGGTGATCGCTAAAGTGATAGACGCTCTGATAGATTCTCCGATAGAGATTCCTCCCGTTATAACGACAGACGCTCTGATAGATTCTCAGACAGAGACTCGGACCGCTACAGCGACAGAAGAAATGACAGATACTCGGATAGAGAAGCCCGTTTCAGCGATAGAAGAAGCGACAGGTACCTAGAAAGAAGAGATGACAGAGGATACGGAAGAGAAGAGAGAAGCTACAATAGATATGCTTCTGATTCCCGCACTTCAGGTGGAAGAAGAGATAGAGACGGTAGAAGAGACAACTATAAGCGTGACTCCTACCCAAATAGAGATAGAAGATTCTCTTCCTCTGACTGGGAGAATGAAACTTCAAGAGCTTATAAGTCCAGTAGAGATGACGACAGAAGAAGCGACTATAGAAGAGAAGGCAGAGGTAGAGACGAGAGAAAGAAGTCCAGTCCAAAGCCTTATGGATATGACTCCTTTATGGAGAACAAGAGTAGGGAAGGTGCAACTGCCTTCTGGCTCCAGAGTCAGCTAAGTGATAAAAACGAAGATAGAGACTAAGAGTTTTCCCCTCCAAGCGAGGGGAAAAATTATGACTTCTCTTCAGATGAATTATTCTCAGGTTTCTTTTCTTCCGGGACTTCCTCCACCCATTGAAAAGGAAGCCACATGGAGATGAGTCTACCAAATAGAGTGATCTCGATCCTGCAGTTTCTATTTTTCTTTGAGTACTCTTTTATGTTTCCCACCAAATTATATAACGGACCAGATATTACGCGGACCTTGCCATTGACTTTAATTGCCTTTGACATGCCTATTATTCCGCCGTTGTTAAATATCCACTGGGCATATTTCTCGTCGCTGCCATGGAGAATGTAGTCATTTTTTTCGACGTTACTTACAAAATGGAAACTTACTCCACCCGGTCTTATTTCAAATGGTTCCGACTCTTTTGGTAAGTATAGAAATACGTAACCTGGTAGCATTACTTTCTGAAAAGTACTCTTTACTCCATTCTTACTTTTGTGCGTTATTCTCAAAAAAGGAAGGGCAAGAACTTCTTTATCTTTGTAGAGGATGTTGATCTCTCTAGCCAGCTCTATCTCTTTCCCTCCCATAGTCTGAAGACAATAACTGTCATGACCTTTAACTACAAGGTTTGTTCTTCTGTCTTCCAGCTCTTCTGAGAATTCCCATTCAACTTTCATCATTTAATGTTACTTTAATAAGCCAAGAGAAGAAAGGAGGGATCTTTTCTTTTCTGTTGAAAAAACAAGGAGAATGAAGAAAAGAAAGATATAAAGTGGGAAAATCCACATACCGAGGTATTTAGAAATAAAACCGAATACGGGGGGAGCCAATGTGGAGCCTACATAGGCAGAAGCCATTTGAAGACCGATAAGGGAAGGAGAAGCATCAACTCCATATAATCGTGGGGTCTGATGCATCATCATCGGATAAAATGGAGCGCAGCCCAGTCCTAGAAGTAAGAGTACAATCCAGAAGAACTCTACTGGGACAATGGGTGTAAGAATGATGGCAAGGATCAATACTACTCCTCCCACTCTGTTCATAAATGCGTCTCCATACTTATCTGCAACAAAGCCTGTCATTATTCTTCCAATTGTCATTCCCCAGAAGAATAGTGAAGAAAAAGATGCCGCTTTGGACTCTAATAATCCTCCAGATACCATGTATGTTGCATTCCATACCATTATTGTGTTCTCTAGAGCGCAGTAAGCAAAAAATCCTAGGAGAGCATAAACTGCTCCATTCCTTTTTATTGCTTCCTTTGTGCTCACAACCTTTGTGTTATCTTCCGAGATTCCTTCTTTCTGGTTCTCTTTTTCCTTTAGCTTCCAAAGAGGAAAGGCTAGAAGAGAGAGGATAAGAATCACCCCCTGAATAGCTGAAAGTGATACATATCCTGTTCTCCAAGTGTAGCCAAGAGGAATAAGGATGCCTAAGAGAATAGGGCCGATAGTAGTACCAACTCCCCAAAATCCATGAAGAAATGACATTGCTCCTGTAGAGTAATGGAGAGAGACATAGTTATTGAGGGCACTGTCTACACAGCCACCTCCCAGTCCCAATAGGAGAGAGATTGGCAACATCATATAAATTGATGTTGCTTTTGATATCAAGAATAAAGCGAGGCTTGTTACAAATATTGAAACGGATGTTATTGCACGGGTAGAGAAGTGTCTGGCTATCTTTGAAAAGGAAAGGGAACTGATGACTGTTCCTATACATGCTGTCATGCTGATAAATCCAGCCATGGATACATCTGCCCCGATTGAGGGATATATCATTGGCCAAGCGGCACCAAGCATACTGTCAGGTAAGCCCAGTGAGATAAAAGACATATATATGACGACTAATAAAAGTATAGAAACCATATTCCCCCCAATATTCGAAACGCCAATAATGGTGTCATCTTATCTATCTTTTATCAAGGCGAGAGTGCCGGGTTATTAACGTTAATTCGTTAACATCGATTTCAATCATCATTATTTCTACTCCTATTTATATTGGAAAGAAAGAGATAACAATGTATTCTCATTGGGATGGAAAAACAGGGTAACATAAAGAAAGGCATCTTCTATATATTAATATCGGCTTTAGGCTTTTCTTTGATGAATTTCTTTGTCGTCAAAGCCGGTGATCTTCCTACATTTCAAAAGGCTCTCTTTAGAAATGGAGGAGCAATGATAGTCTCACTTTTTCTTTTTGTTAAAAGTGGAGATACTCCTGACACCAAGCCTTCGGATCTTGGAATTCTATTAATGAGAGCAATCCTAGGCTCCATAGGACTCTTTTCCAACTTCTATGCATTGGACCATCTGTTGCTCTCTGACGCTTCCATACTCAATAAACTTGCGCCATTCTTTACTCTCATCCTTTCAGCCGTATTCCTAAAAGAGAAGACAAACTGGAAACAATTCCTGTTAGTTGCCTTGGCATTTATCGGAATGCTCTTTGTAGTAAGGCCTGAAATGCATTTTTCTGAGAGCATGGTAGCTTCAGTTGTCGGTGTCATAGGAGGCTTTGGAGCAGGTGCTGCATATACTTGCGTAAGAGCCTTGGGAAAGCGTGGAATGCCTTCCTCTGAGATAGTCTTTGGCTTCTCTCTCATCTCCACCCTTATCGTCATTCCTTTTGTAATAAAAGACCATGCTCCTATGTCACTCCCTCAAGTAGTTTATCTGTTAATGGCATCCATAGGTGCAACGGTCGGGCAGTTTGGAATAACTCTCGCCTATAAGGAAGCTCCAAGTAAAGAGATCTCTATATTTGATTACTTTACTGTAGTGTTCTCCGCTCTCTGGGGCTTATTGTTCCTTGGTCAGATTCCTTATTGGACATCAATAATCGGATATGGTGTGATCTTCATGAGTGCATACTTAATGTTTCTTTACAACAAAAAGCATTAAAGGAAGTGAAAGCACAGAAAAAACACATATATAAAAGTTGTAGATATGGGAAAAAGCTTTTGACTCATGCTAGAATCAGAAAAGCGGAGGATTAGAGTGAAAAAGCGTTTTCTTATTCCGTTTGTAATCATTGTTGCATTATTGCTTGTGGTATCATGTAAAAAGAAGGAAGAATCAGATCAAAGCGGACCTGTGGTAACTGTTGCTGCTGAACCTAAGACTCTCGATAAAGAGATTCCTATGCTTGTTGTCAGCGAAGAAGTAAGCACAGAAAGTGTAGAGAATATAATCGAGAAAAAAGAAGAGATCACAGAAGAGAGAAAACCGCTATCTTTCGTTTATAGAGGCGGTACAGTTCTTCTTAGATCCAACTTCCTTAGTGATAAAGGTGAGATAAAGACGAATATAAGTGAGAACGAGGCAAAAGACTTCGTCTCCCGTCTCCTTTCTGAAAACCCGGATTATCTAGATAAGTACAGTGTCTCCTTTGAAGGAGAGAGAGTAGTGTTATCATATCTTGATTCTACTACAGAAGAAGAGCTTTCTACGCTATGGGATAATGTCAGAGATCTGATGGATAGAATCAACGCTGAAAAAGAAGAGATAGAAAAACAAGAAGAAGTAATAGAAGCTCCTACTGAAGTTGAAGTAACGGAACCACCAATTGTTGAAGAAAAGGTTGAAGAAGAGACTCCAGAGCTTCCTCTTTTTGTAGAAACACCGTTTGATAATGAGAGTGAAAGCCTAGCAGATCCAGAAGTGGATGTGACTGAGATCGTGCCATCTCCTTTGACGAATGCAGGTAGGCTTATAGATAAATTCTCTGTTTCTCTATCCATGAGTGCAAAATACAATAGTGGCTTTGATTCCGATATTATGGCTTCATTTGATGTCTCTGTTATTCCTTCTCTTAGAATCGGAGTAATCAGTGGATACGAAGTCAAGGGATATATTCCTCTTTCTTTACGTGTCAGGTATGACATTCCTCTAGTAGAGGGACTATATTCATTCTTTGACGGTGGATGGAGATTCGGCTTAAAAGAAAATCAGAGCGGTATGATCTTGACGCTGGGCGTTGGATATGAGTATGAAATTTTCGATAGCTTATATGTCTTTGGAGAGGCAAACGGTCAAGTGGCCTTTGGAGAGAATATAAAGTTCATGCCATCCATTGTTGTAGGTGGAAGATATAGATTCTGACTCTTTTGAGGAGGAGTAAATATGAGAAGCGATATTGAAATAGCAGATTCTGTGGTTTTATCAAATATATGTGATATAGCTGAAAAAGCAGGTATAGATGAGAAATATGTTGAAAACTATGGCAGGTACAAAGCTAAGATAGATCTTTCTTATCTCAGCGATAACGAAGAAAAGAAAGATGGAAAACTTATTCTTGTCACAGCCATCACTCCAACTCCTCTCGGGGAAGGAAAGACTACTACTACAATTGGACTGGGAGATGGACTTAGAAAGATCGGAAAGAAGGCAGTTCTTGCTTTAAGGGAACCAAGTATGGGACCTGTCTTTGGAGTAAAGGGCGGGGCTACAGGTGGAGGCATGGCGCAGGTTGCACCAATGGCTGACATCAACCTTCACTTTAATGGTGATTTCCATGCCATAGAGGCAGCAAATAATCTCCTTTGTGCCATGGTAGACAACCACATATTCCAGGGTAATGACCTCAACATCGACCCATCTACAATCACTATTCGTAGAGCCATGGATATGAACGACAGAGAACTGAGACATATCGTTGCAGGGCTTGGTGCAAAGAACGGAGTTGTAAGGGAAGACGGCTTCGATATTACAGTTGCCAGTGAAGTCATGGCAGTTTTCTGTCTCTCATCATCTCTCATGGACTTAAAGGAGAGACTGGGAAGAATAATTGTTGGATACACTTATAGCGGTGAGGTAGTTACAGCTAAAGATTTAAAGGCAGAAGGCGCTATGACAGCTATTCTTAAAGATGCGCTGAAGCCAAATCTTGTACAGTCTCTGGAAGGAACTCCTGCCTTCATTCATGGCGGTCCTTTTGCCAATATCGCACATGGTTGTAACTCTGTGCTGGCTACTAAGATGGCACTAAAGACTGGCGACTATGTAGTTACTGAGGCTGGCTTCGGAGCAGATT
>JALFCJ010000059.1 GCA_022771185.1 Spirochaetales bacterium
ATCGAAAGAGACATCTCCATATATTCTGAAATACTCAACAGGTTTGATAGATATTCCAAATAGAAGAGAGTCCATTCTCAAATACTTGTACCATTCAGAAAAACCAGGAGTGACCGCCTCGCCTCTTTCCATGTACTTATAAGTTCCATCTCCATAATGACTACAATAATGGTTATAACCAAATCTGGCGGCAACTACATCAGCAACACTTGCACTTATGCCGTAGAAATAGATTCCGTCGTATCCGATTGTATCTGCAACCTCACCTTCCATTACGCTTGTCAAGGAACCATGGACTTCCAGTCCAAGTGATATAGGAGAAAGGAAGTTATCGAAGTAGAAAGTATTTCTAAAGAGAGAAAGAGTCTCTCCTAAATGATAAACAGCAAAGAAGGGCTTTACTCTCCATGCGCCTTCGTCGTTAAGGGTAAATCTCGTTTCATTCTGATAGAATTCTACAGGATACCCTCTATATACATCTGCATACTGAAAATCTAATGCAGAACGGCTTCTATCAGCACTACTTTCAGTAAAAGTAGGCTTAAATGATAAAAGTTCCAACTTATAATCAAAACCAGCAAAGATAAATGCTGGGATCAAAATCAAAAGTAAGAAAGAAATGATTTTTTTCATATAACCTCCAGTCCCATATTGTTCCTATGGAAGTATAACTGATAATCACAAAAATTAAAGTATCATTTTTAATTTCTTATAATATAAAACTTTACACCATTATATAAAAAATATATCTTTCAAAACAAGTATAATCAAGGCTAAAAGAAATAGACAAGATAATAAAAGACTCAATAAATATAAGCCTTGTTTTTCATGGTTTTTCGCCTCGATTTTGAGATGAAGAATAACGCTTGAAACAGTTAGATAAATCTAATAAATCTTTTCTCTATCAGAGTTTGTTATTACTAATTTTTCTCATAAATATGACTTCTGTTATTGCAAACCGTATTCTAGTGGAATAGAATTTCGCCTATGGTTGAAGAAGAAGAGTTAATAAGATCAAAAAAGATCAAACGAGCTGCCAATACAGGAATTGGAGTTAACGTAGCCTTGGGAGGAATAAAGATTCTCATCGGTTACCTCTCAGGCTCAGTTGCTGTTATTTCCGACGGTGCAAACAACGCAACTGATAGTCTTTCATCCTTTGTTACGCTTATTGGATATAGGTTTAGTAAGAAACGCCCTACAAAAGAGCATCCACTTGGATATGGCAGAATCGAGTACCTTTCCGCCCTGCTGGTTGGTTTCTTGATTCTGATGACAGGTTTTTCCTTCTTTAAAGGAAGTATCGACGCCATAAAGAATCCTCACGACATGTCAGTCTCTATGCTGATGATCGCCGTTCTGTCATTTACAGTACTTGTGAAGATATGGCTATGGCGTATGAACACAAAGGTAGGAAAAGAAACAGGATCAGAAGCTCTCTCTGCCAGCGGAGCAGATGCCTTATCCGACGTTTTGACTTCCCTTGTCACAATTATTGCAGCCTTTGTATCGCGATTCACGACGTTTCCAATCGATGGATGGGCAGGCCTTTTGGTTTCCCTATTTATTATTTGGAATGGATTATCATCAATCCTCTCCACCTCCGATTCCATTCTTGGAGAGAGACCAAAGAAAGAAGACTTGGAGAAAATCAGAGCAATAATAGCCTCATTTCCTCCTCTTTCAGGTGGATACGACATCAGAATCCACGCATATGGACCAGACTCTGCTGTTGGAACAATAGACGTAGAAGTACCATTTACCGCATCTGCTGAAAGTGTCTATGAAGCAATGATGAAGGCAAAAGAGCAGATAAAAAAAGAAATGGGCATTGATTTTACTTTCGGCATGAATGCTACAAACCAGGATGATCCTAAAGTAATAATGATGCGTGACAACACGCTGAAGACAATGCAGATGATTTCATCAGACGTAATAGGAATCCATGGTTTCCATGTACATTTTGATGAAAAGAAGATTGAATTTGATGTTGTAGTAGACTTCTCTCTTAAAGACCACAACAAATTCAAGAAAGGAATGATTGAGGCTCTGAAAAAAGAGTTCCCTGGCTACAGTGTAGACTTCAATATCGACTTGGACTACTCATCGTAGTATATCTCGTTCTCTTATGGCTTTATTCCCCACCAGACGCCATTTGTGTCTAAAGGAGTAAAGCCATATTTTTTATAGAACGACACGCCTTTTATATTTTCTGGGTCTACTCCCAACATGACTCCCTTCACTCCTTTTTCTTTATAGTGAGACAAAAGAGCGTCCATCATAGCCTTTCCTATTCCCATCCTCTGATATTCCGGGTCTATGTCTATATGAAGATGCGCAGGATATTCCGGATAATAAGAAAGATATCCTTTGGTAGACTCTATCCCCTTCTCCTTGATTAAAGGTGTAGAGGAAGAGAGAAGAGTCGAGGAGAATTTATCTATCCAAGCCTTTGTGTCTCCAGCTGAGATTATGTATCCTACAACTTTATCATCTACGACAGCTACAAAGCAGTTTTCTTTTTCATATGTAATGTAGTAGTGGCAGTAAAGTGTCAGAAGAAGATCCCTCTCCAGGTGAGAGTTATCTGTAATCTCACATATCTCTTCAACTCTTTCTCTGTCTCTTTCTTCATATTGCCGCACGATCATCCTCTTTCATCTCCCTTATTGCCGTTCAGCTCATAATACATCTCTCTATCCAAGCTGAAAGATAGAAGTTCTTGCACTTTTTCTTTATCCACCCAAAAAGCCTTCTCAACTTCGCCGCCATCAGCCACAGCCTCGCCCTCTACATACTCAGCTTTGTAAAAATATACACTTCTTTGGTCTCCAGGTCTTGTGGAGGGAACACGAAACGGCTTTGGCTCCACAATCCGAGCCTTAATACCAGTCTCCTCAAATGTCTCTCTCAAGGCTGTCTCTTCCCTACTCTCTCCATTCTCTATATGGCCCTTGGGAAAACCTATTCTCTTGGAGAAAGAGACTAGTAATACTTCGTCACCTCTAAAAACCACACAGCCTGCACTATCTGTAGTATCGTGACCTGTAGGAATACACACAGAGTATTCTTTCTCTCTTACCCTTACATTTCGTATGGCTACATTAATTGAATAGAGCGTTGAGAGAACATCTGTATTTAATACAGTACTAGGCTTACCATCCCTAATAATCTCTCCATTATAGAAGGCTATTACTCTATCTGAGTAACGCATGGCGGCATCCGGGTCATGAGTGCTGAAGAGTATAGTGTATCCGTCCTTTGAGAGAGACATTATGGTCTCCATCACCCTATAAGAGTTGCCATAATCCAAGCTGGATGTAGGCTCGTCCATTACGATGATTTTTGCATTCTGTACCATTGCCCTTGCAATGAGCATCAGCTGTCGCTCTCCCCCCGATATATTTAAGCATCCTCTGTCTTTGAGCTTTAATATTCCAAGCCTATCCAAGGCTGCAGCTGCTTTTTCTCTTTCTTTTTCTCCTGGGACGGAGAATAGTCCTATCTGGTTATTCATCCCCATTGCCACACTTTCCAGTACAGTGTGGTTAAACACTGGATTTGATGACTGTGGAATATATGCAATATACTTCGACAGTTCTCTTCCCTTCATCAAAGATACATCTTTTCCATCTATCTCTATCTTTCCATTTTTTATAGGAAGAAAACCCAATATACACTTAAAGAACGTGCTCTTTCCAACTCCATTTGGTCCAAGGACCGCTATTGCTTCGCTTCCAGAGGAAGAGAATGAAACATTATTTAGTACTCTGTTTTCTCCATAGCTAAAAGATAAGTCTCTTACATCAAGTCTCA
Source organism: Spirochaetales bacterium (assembly GCA_022771185.1). Taxonomy (GTDB): domain Bacteria; phylum Spirochaetota; class Spirochaetia; order Sphaerochaetales; family Sphaerochaetaceae; genus Ornithospirochaeta. Next base: position 3,817 of record JALFCJ010000059.1, read on the forward strand.
TTTCTTATTCCTCCCTTTATAATGAGGAATAAGAACACAGGTGCACCAACAAAAGATGTAAGAATTCCCAATGGAATCTCCGCCGTGGACACAATACGGGCCAAGTCATCCACCAAAAGAAGAAAAGTTGCACCCAGAAATGCGGATGAAGGGAGGGTCAGAGAGTAATCATCGCCGAAGATAAGACGAGAGAAATGAGGAATAACAAGCCCCACCCATCCTATCATACCACTTATTGAAACAGCTCCCGCTGTCATCAAAGTGGATGATAGAATTACTAAAAGCCTCATTTTCTTTACTTCTATCCCCATACTTTTGGCTTCATCTTCATTAAGGGTCAGAAGGTTAATCCTCCACCTAAGAAGCATAATAGGAAGAAGTCCTATTACTATAGGAAAGAAAGCAAAGACAAAGTCTTTCATTTTTATAGATGAGAGAGACCCCATAAGCCAATATGTTATTGCAGGAAGCTGGTCCTCCGTATCAGCCATAAGCTTTATAAGGCTGGTACCACTGGAGAACAGAGAACTGATCATGACTCCAGCCAAAACAAGTGATAGCGTTGAATCTATCCTACTTTTTCTGGCAACCATGATAGCCAATATAACCGCCACCAATCCAAAAGAAAAAGAGGAAAGAGTGATCATAAAGTATCCACCACCAAGCAATATGGCGAGAGCCGCTCCAAATCCAGCTCCTGTAGAGGCTCCCAATAGATCAGGAGACACCATAGGATTACGGAAAATTCCTTGGTAAGAAGCTCCGGCTACAGAGAGTGCGGCACCGATGAGAGCGGCGGAAGCAATACGAGGGAAACGGATATTCAACACGACTGCTTCTTCGCTTGGCTTCCAACCAGAAAACGCCAGTTTTCCAAAAGAAAAGAAAGAAAGTACCTTTGAAAAAAGAATCTTTAAAGCTGTAAATGGACTGACCGGGTATCTTCCAACAAGAAAAGAAAGAGAAAAGACCACAAAAAAAGCAAAAAGTAGAATATATATTCCTTTTCGCTTGCCCTTATTATTCTCCATTAACTTTTCCATAACAAAATGGAGTTTAACATAGAAATATTCCTCACACAATGGTCTTGTTTTCAAAAACAATTCCATATCCACTTACTTTTTGTGTTAACATAATAGAGAGGCGAAAATGGATATAAAACTCAAAATAAGACTAGGAAGAGATGATTTTTGGTTTTTTGGACCAGGAGTATCGGAACTATTGGATAATATAGAGAAATATGGCTCCGTAGCCTCAGCCTCCATTAACATGGGACTCTCCTACTCCAAGGCGTGGAAGATGATAAGAGACAGCGAAAACGGACTAGGTTGCACCCTTGTGGAAAGATCCACAGGAGGAAAAGGAGGAGGCAAAGCTCTTCTGACAGAAAAAGGGAAAAAGATAAACGCACTTTTTAAAGAACTGGAAAAAGAGACAGAAGTTTTTTGCAGAGAAAGACTGGAAAAATTGGAGGCTGAATTTGGAAAAGAGATGGTGGAATGAAAGAAAAATAGAGTGGTATGAAAGAGCATCTCTCTTTTCTGACTTCCACACTCTGTTATCAAGAGAGATAGAGTCTCTTATCAACAAGGATGAAACTATTCTGGAATTTGGTTCGGGGTTGGGATATGTTTCTGAAATACTGGCAAAAGATGGTTATAATATCTCATCCTACGATATAGATGAAAGAGTAATTGAGAGAGCAAAAGAAAGAAGCGGCCTTGATATTTATCACACTGCAGACTACAGGGATCTAGATATATGGGGCGATGTAGTTCTCACTATCTTTTTCGGCAGGCTTTGGTCTGACGA
>JALFCJ010000065.1 GCA_022771185.1 Spirochaetales bacterium
AGACGGAAAGAAGGAATACCATATCTCATTACTCCTCCGATTTTGTCTCTTGCTTCGAATATCGTTATATCGTATCCCCAGCGGGCAAGAAGAACTGCAATAGTGAGGCCTGCAGGTCCTGAGCCTACAATGGCTACCCTCTTTCCATTCTTTGGAGCCGGTCCCTTTACCATTTTGTTTGCATATGTTGTAGAGATATAGTCTTCGATGACAGAGAAGTGGACAGGATCATGAGTCTTCATCTTGTTTCTGATGCAATGTCCCTCACACTGCCTTTCATGATTACATACTATTGAACAGACTGTAGTAAGCGGATTGTTTTCAAAGAGCATCTTCCCTGCATCATCAAGCTTTCCGCTCTTAAGTAATCTTATAGCTTCAGGAATATTTGTCTTAATAGGGCAACCTTCCTGACAAAGAGGTTTCTTACATCCAAGACATTTATTTGCTTCGTCCAAAACGTGAAGTGCCATTCTTTCTCTCCTTTTTCTCCATTATAAGTATTATCAAGAGAAAATAAACGAGTGGTATTTGTAGAGAAAAGAAAACGTCACCAAATAATTGGGTCCATCCCGTTGGAGACAAGGAAGTCATTGGCCTTCTTAAAGTGGCCGTTTCCAAAGAATCCTCTATATGCACTTAAGGGACTTGGATGGGCAGATTCCAATATCAAGTGGGCGGGATTAGTGATCATGACTTTCTTACTTCTTGCGTAACTTCCCCAAAGGAGAAAGACCTTTGGCTTGGAGTCTTCGTTAAGGGCCATAATGGCATTGTCAGTAAATGTCTCCCAGCCCTTTCCTTGGTGGGAAGCGGCTTGATGGGCTCTGACTGTGAGAGTGCTGTTAAGTAGTAAAACTCCTTGCTTTGCCCACCTGGAGAGATCAGATGACCAAGGCTCATGTAACAAGCCTTCATTTCTCAGTTCTTCTTTTATATTTCTTAGTGACGGGGGCTCCACAGTCCCTTCCCTTACACTGAAACTAAGACCCATAGCCTGCCCTTCTTCATGGTATGGATCCTGACCAACCAAAACGACTTTAGTTTCAGAGAGGGGTGTAAGACGAAAAGCTTGGAATATTTCATCCATAGGAGGAAACACAACTTCTGTCGCATACTCATGTTTTAAGAATGAACGAAGAGAAAGATAATAAGGCTTCTCCTGCTCGATATCGAATAACTTCTGCCAGTCGTTTCCTACTCTGATCACGTTATCTCTCCTAAAGAAAGTCCCCTGGAAAAACCTGAGGGGACAATAAGAAATATAGACTTATGCGCGTTTATGAAATGAGATTACAATGAGAGATGTGGGCTGTAAAGGAAAAAATTTGTCTTTACCAATCTTTTACTTATATGGTTTTTGTAGCAGAATTACTTATGTAGAAAGAAACTGCATAAAAGTGATATTATACTTATATGAATACTTTATCACTGGCAATATCTATTCCTGGAATCATAATTTTTATCGCTGCAATGATACCTAACTTTGCATATATGCTTCTTGCTCCCCAAGAACAAATTGAAAAAGAGAGAAAGAATTCTCACTTAAATGCAGAAGACCTTTCCAGAGACTTCTTTGCATTCTTCCTTGTAGCCTTCTCCTCTGAGACGAAAGGCAGCATCATTTACTTGATTGTCGCCATTGTCTTCTTATCCCTCTATTACATCACTTGGTTCCGTTATTTCAAAAACGGAAAGGATGAAAAGTATCTATTATCTCCGCTGGGCTTTATTCCTGTACCTCTAGCTATATTCCCTAATATCTACTTTATATTTGCCTCTCTATACCTGGAAAATATGCTTGCTCTTGGTCTTTGCCTTGTCTTTGCCTTCTTCCATATAAAGAGCGCCCTTAATGACGCAAAGAAGAAAAAGGAAACAAAATGAAGAACAATACAGTAAAGACCAATGCCATGAGAATCCTCGATTCTCTCTCCATAGAATATGAAGTGAAGCAGTATAGCTGGGACGAAGAACATTTGGATGCTGTGCACGCCGCAGAGAGTATGGGGCTGGATACTGAGAGAGTATTCAAGACCATAGTCATGAAAAACAGTGAGAACAAACTCTTTGTATTCTGTCTTCCATCCGACTTCTCTATATCTTTAAAGAAAGCAAGAGCTCTCACAGGAAGCAAAGACATAGATCTACTGAAGATGGATGAACTGAGAAAGTACACAGGATACATAAGAGGAGGATGCTCACCCTTGGGCATGATCAAAAAGTACCCTACATTCATTGAAGAGACAGCTCTCTTAGAAGACACTATATTCGTATCTGCAGGAGAAAGAGGATACCAGCTCTTACTAAAACCAGAGGATTTAAGAAAAGCATGTGACGGCACCTTTGCTGATTTTGTATAAGAATCAACATACCGTCCGTTAATCACTAACTTTAGATTCCAAAGTATAAAACGCCTCTTTTTTCAGGTTTACATTCATATTAATCTCCTTTTTTTGTCAGAAATAAGGCAAAAACGCGTTTATATATATGGGTGCTACCATTAGCGGTATGCGGCGGTTTCCTCTTCAATCATCTGGTGAGGTTTACTTCTTCCTCAAATCTTACAGATAAGAGGAGGTGATAATATGCTGGAAAATGTTTTGGAGATTATACTCTGGACACTAAGATTAGTTACTTCGGTTCTCAATCTTCTTTCTTCAGTGAAAAAGTCCCGCCCATCTGACACCAACAGAGAGCGGGATTAATTTTCCATATCTCTTGAGGTAACCACCGTCTATCGGTAGCACCTTTACATTTAGTTTATTCCTGTTATTTCTTTAGGTCAATGTTGATTAAGCATCATATACATATGTTGTTTTTGTCAGAAATGGGGCAAAAACGCGTTATAGAGATATATGGAGAATAATAATTTATGACATTACGATCGGAAATAATGGAGCGTATCAGGAAGATGCCTATCGTCTCTGACTTGAAGAGCAGAAGGTTCTTCAAGGACACGACCCCTGAGACCTGTCATATCCTCGAAGTATTCTTGTCCTATATCCTTGGTGAAGAAATAAAGGTCAATAGCATCGAGGCACAGAAGCATGGATACCAGAGAAACGGAAGGGAGAGGATAGCAGACATCGACATTGACATTTCGGGAAACATAAGCGGAATGGTTGAGATCCAGAACTGGAACGGCAAGGTGAAGGAACTGGACTTTGAGAGGTGGGATGGCATAAGGGACGCCCAGAGATACATGTATGGAAGGAATAAGCGTTACGTCCTTGTCCTTTTCAACATAAAGAACGGGAAGAACAAAATCTGGGACGGATTCAGGGACAAGGAGATGATGGTCTACGCTATGAAGAGCGAAGACTACGAGGATGGAATGGACAAAAGAGCCTTTCCAGATATCGTCAACGGTATTATCATATTGTTGAACCTGAATAAGCTAGCGGAGAGGGACGACGAGCTTGGCCAGATATCACGTGACCTCCTGGCGAGGGATGCAAAAGATATAAAGAACGAGAGCGTCAGAAAGAGAGTGAAGGAAGTCTTCACCAAGGAAGAGGAGAAGCGTATGTGCATAGAGGAAGAGAGAATGTTGAAATCGCTTGCGAAGAAGCTTGTGAAGGAACAGGAGAAGAAGATTCAAAAGGAACAGGAAAAGAAGTACGAGAAGCAGCTAAAAGAAAATGAAAAGAAGCTTGAAGAAAGTAACAAACAATTAGTGGA
>JALFCJ010000077.1 GCA_022771185.1 Spirochaetales bacterium
ATCTTTAAAGTCTGAGATTATTCTCTCCCCTCTTTTTTTCATAGACTCTACTTCTTCTTCTCCAAATTTCTCTGCCCATTTTATAGAATATAGGGCTGCATGGAGAGAATAGAAGGCAAAGGCGCGCCAAAAAGAATCAGGGACAGAGTAATCAAAATAAGAGTCTATCATTCCTCTTACAAAGGGAACGCTGGACTCCACTCCGAAGCACTCTCCTTTATAAAACTCTTCGTATCTATCACCCACTTCCCATCTATTGTAATCTATGACTCCGATTCGCCCTTCATTTGTGTATATCAAGTTTCCGGGATGAAAGTCTCCATGTAGATAAACAGGCTCCTCAACCCATATGTCATCAATGTGGTCTAATAAGTATTCTATAACCACATCGTCTCCCTTTATTCTAACTGACAATTCTTTATATGCCTTGAGCTGTCGAAGTTTTTTCTCTTTCTTAGTAGAAGTGGGAATATCACACTCTCGAAGAGGAATAGAATGAATCAAAGAAAGGATATGCCCCGCTTCTTTTCCCTTTTTATATTGCTCATCTTCACTCAAACTAGGAAGTACTTTCTCCAAGTCCTCACCTTCAACCCAATCCAGAATCATATAGAAGTATTTTCCATCTTCTGTGACACCTGAATCCACAGGAGTTGAAGTTGGAAAAGAAAAAGACGAAAAGAGAGTGATCATTTCATACTCCTTCTCTTTTTCTATTTTTCCATCTATAGAAGAGAGACGCAAGATATACTTCTTCCCACTCTTATCTTTAATCAAGAATTTAATGTCGGAGGACCAGCCTTTATCTATTATTGTGGATTCTGCTATATCTTCTAATCTCATTCTACTCCTCATCCTTTTTATGAGTCTATTTCCCAATATCAAAAAAAACTACTATCGTTGTTCTGATAAGTATTGTGAGAACGTATTTCATCATACTTTCTCTGCTTAAAAGCAGAAAAATCATATTGCGTTTCTTTTCTATATTGTCAAGAAAATATTCTTTTCTACTTTTAAAAATTCACCCACAGTTTATGGGACTGCGGGTGAGTATAAGAGAGAGAAATCTATTATTTGATTAGCGTAAAGTTCCTAATTACTCCGCCAAGGGTATTGGCAACTGTAGACATACTCTTGATAAAGATATCTAAGGCGACTCCTACAACATCTTTTCTTGTGTCTCCTACAGTGTCGCCTACAACAGCGGCCTTATGGGCTGCACTACCCTTTCCGTGTCCTTCAAGCCTCTCTTCTTCTATAAACTTCTTTGCGTTGTCGAAGGCACCGCCGCTGTTTCCCATAAATATTGCTCTAGGGATGGCAACTATAGTTGCGCCCACCAGTAAGCCACCGATAAATTCAACGCCGAATAATAATCCTCCGACAACAGGGATCACAAGAGCCAGAATAGATGGGAAGAGCATCTTTCTCAGGGCTTCCTCAGTGGCTGTCTTTATCATAGTGTTATAATCAGGTTTGACCCTCCCTTCCAATACTCCAGGAATAGACAACAGCTTATCTCCGTCATCAGCCATCTTCTTTGCGGAGTCTATTGTGTTGTCAGTCAGGATCGCTGAGAAGTACTCCACAAGAGCTCCTCCAAGTATTCCACCTGCAACTACTACGAATGAAGCGATGTTCAGTATCGGCTCACCAGATGAATAAGAGCCTACATATGCAACTATCAGCGATACTGTTGCAAAGGCAGCTGATCCTATGGCAAAGCCCTTTCCAATGGCGGCTGTAGTGTTACCCACAGCATCCAGTTTATCTGTGATGATTCTTACGTCATGAGGAAGATGACAAGACTCAGCTAGGCCTCCTGCGTTATCGGCAATAGGACCGAAGGCGTCTATAGATACTGTAGTTCCTACAAATGAGAGCATTCCAAGGGAAGCCAGTGCTATTCCATATGTACCTGAGATCTTTCCAGATATAAAGAGTGATATTGCGATAAAAAGTACTGGTAACAGACAGCTTCTGCTTCCTATAGCATCGCCTTTTGTTATGACGAAGGCCTCTCCTTCTGTAGCCATACCAGCTAGAATCTGTGTGGGTTTATAATCGGTACTGGTATAATACTCGGTGATCATACCGATAGCTACTCCTGATATTATTCCGAGTACTGCGCTTACCCATGGAGAAGCCCATCCGATGAGGAATGATGAAGGAAGCTCAACCTTTGAGAAAAGCATGTAACTGGAAATGAGACCTAAAACAAGGGTGAAGAAAGCTGAAATGTAAGTTGCCGAGTTCAGCTCCTTACTTGGATTGTCTCCCATCTTCTTCTTTTGGACAATAATAAGAGCCAAGAGACACCCCAAGAGTCCGCCTCCTGCAAGGATTACTGGATACATCATGGCGCTATCGAAGGCTGAAGAAGATAGAGATCCTGTCTTAAATAGAGTTGATGCAATAAGAATACCTGCAGCAGTAGTTGCAACGAAGGACTCCAGGAGGTCAGAGCAGTTACCTGCAATATCATTGACGTTGTCACCGATGAAGTCTGCAATAACGTTTGGAACTCTGCTGTCATCTTCCGGTAGGTCATGCCTGATCTTAGCAAGGATATCAGATGAGATATCTGCAGCCTTTGTGTAATTACCTCCTGCTACACGATTGAACATGGCGACTAGGGAGCAGCCAAGAGAGTATGTAGTAATCCTCATTGTAGAAGCATTGCACTTCAGGGACAGAAGGAACCCTGAACCTGAAGCATCATGGTCAATCCCCCAAATAAAGAGAATGACGACAAGACCCAACAGACCGAAGGCCTGTACAGAGAGCCCCGCAACAGAACCGCCTGAGAGAGCGACTTTTACAGTCTCTCCTATAGATAAGCTTTCCCTGGCCTTATTAGATGTCCTGACATTTGCCAATGTTGCGCTCTTCATCCCAGTGATGCATGCCGCACTGGAAGCCAAGGCTCCCAAAAGGAGAGTAAGACCAGATGTCTTTTCTACAAAGAGAGAGAATATAAGGGCTACAATCAAAACAACGATGAATATCGTCTTATATTCTGTCTTCATAAATGTATTGGCGCCACTACGTATGATGGCGGCCATCTCTACCATCTCATCCGTACCTTCATTCATAGCTTTGATTCTTCTATAGTTGAAGAAAACATAGACGAGAGAAAGGATTATCACTCCAAGTACTATTCCCCAGATTGTTCCCATATACTCCTCCTTCTATATTCTTTTTTCTTTATAGTATCATGAGAATTTCTTATGGCAATATTAATTTTTGTAAAAATATTGAGGTATTCATAAAGAAAACTCTAATAAACCGATTTATATATCAAAGAATTCTAATATTAATTCTTTCTATAAATATATCTTGGACATAGAACAATCATTTTGTAAGCTATATTCATGCAGAAGAAAAAGAATAATCTAGAGTTCATAATCACCCACGATGGATTTAAACCTGACTTCAGTAAGGAAAAATGCCCTGATTTTTTTCCAGACCAGTACAGAGGGATGTACAATGCCGTCTTATCTGACAGCATCAAGGATTCCTCTCCTTCTCTAGACTTTCTGAAACGTATTACAGATAACTTTTTCTTCCAATTGGAGCGGACTCCCTCGCTCTCGTTAGAGAGAGAAAACGTCATTGTTTCCTATGATAAAATCGAGCTGGATGAAATACTATCCGACGCTCCTTTTATTCTGGGTGGCAAATATCTTAGTTCAAAGTGGGCTCTATCACTCTTTGATCGCTATCTTTCCTTTTTCAAGAGTGATATCTCCTCATATTCCTCTTCTGTAGAATCATACTTTTCTTCCTTCTCTTCCCGCTTCAAGCTTCCTTCTAGGATCTTCTTTCACCTTTTGGAAAGCAAAAAGCCAGAATCTCCCTTTGCTTTTATGGCAACTTATTCAACAATTGGTGATGACGGGAAAGTTCATCACTACCCACTTAAGTACGCACTTAAGGAGTGTTCCTCCTCCATAGAGAAACTTGCAGTCCTTATCTCTTCCATAAAGAAAGCGGCAAAGAACAGCAGAATAATTTCATCTTGGCTTAATACAGGAGAGATATTCTCTCCGATCTATGTATCAAAAGAAGAAGCATATGCTTTCCTAATGGATGTTCCTTTATTTGAAGAAGCCGGTATTGTCACTAGAATTCCTGGATGGTGGAAGAAGAGAAAAAGAAACTCAAGGATCACTATTGAAATAGAAAGTAGAGGCAGTAATTGTTCCATTACAGCTTTCAGACCAAAGATGGTCTGGCAAGGCGTCGAGATCACAAAGGATGAGATACAAGACATTCTCTCCAGAACTGAAGGTCTTTATCTACTCAAAGGAAACTGGATTGAAGTCGATAAACATAGTCTCGAGTTGTTGTTCAAGGAATACGAAGAGCTAGAAAACAAAGAGTTATCATTACTATCTGCTTTAAAGTTGTCCGCAGGAGTAGAAAAGAAGCCTTTTCCTATCTCTATTGATATAGAAAATATGATAAAAACCTCCATTGCCTCAGACCTTCCTACTACCCCGCCTTCATCTTTTACAGGTACTCTGAGACCTTATCAAACCGATGGCTTTAGATGGCTTATGGGAATATCCCGACTATCCTTGGGACCATTATTGGCCGATGATATGGGACTGGGTAAAACAGTGGAAATACTGGCATATCTGGAGGAAGTGAGAAGTAGATATAAAGATGCAAAAGTACTATTGGTTGTTCCTGCCTCTCTTCTTGGTAACTGGGGACGGGAGTGTGTGAAGTTCACACCCGATTTGGATTTCTCCATCAGACATGGAAAAGATGCCAAGAAAAAAGACTTCCCTTTCCTTACTATCGTCACTTATCAGGGAGCAGCGACCAGCGCTTCAATAAAAGAAGAGAAATGGGACTTGGTGGTTCTTGATGAAGCCCAGAATATAAAGAATAGAAACACGAAGCAGACTAAAGCTATAAAAGCCTTGGAGCGTAAGCAAGCTATAGCCATGACAGGTACTCCTATAGAGAACTCCTTGATGAACCTTTGGTCTATCTTCGATTTTCTTTCTCCTGGGCTTTTGGGAAATGAGAAAGACTTTGAATCCTTCTCTGATTCACTTGGTGGAGATAAAATGGACAACCTAAAGAGAGTTGTTACACCATTTATCTTAAGGCGCCTTAAGACAGATAAGTCTATTATCAACGACCTTCCTGAAAAAGTAGAGAACGAGCTTATGGTATCTCTCACTCCTGAGCAGAGAGTACTATACAATAAAGTAGTAGATGAATATGAAGAGGCCCTTCAGAGAAAAGAAGAGACAGGAGCAAATCCTCTCACTCTCGCCGGCTCTACAATTATGAAGCTGAAGATGGTAGCAAACCATCCTTCCCAGTACCTAGGGGATGGGGAGTATGATGAGAAAAAGAGTGGAAAGTTCCTTCTCTTGAAAGAACTATGTACCACTATCCATGAAAACAGAGAGAAGGTCCTGAT
>JALFCJ010000082.1 GCA_022771185.1 Spirochaetales bacterium
GTCACCATGAACACTTACACTCATCTGGGGCTTGAGGATGCAACCGATGAACTAAGACGCGTTGAGGAACTGAACCGCGCAAGGGAAGAAATCGCGAAGGCAGCCGAAAAGAATAAAAACGTTACACAGCTAAGTTTCAGAGCAATATAAAAACTTCTACAACAAACCAGGCACTCATTCATTGACGGATAGGTGCTTTTTAGTCACTTTGCCAATAGAGCTTTTATGCGAGCTAATGGTAAAATCAAAGAAAATCTGAACTATGAGCACTTTATCGCTAAAAGGTGAACCCACCCCTGAAAATAAACGTTAAAATGTGAACCCAGGCTGAACCATGACATTTTCATACACAATATAGATAGTAAATCGTAGTAAATTGGCAGTAGTTCTCGGTGAAGCTGAAACAGTTTTAGGATAAAGTGCGGTAGTCAGTTTTTTCGATTTTGACTACGTTTTGACTACTTTTGCCTGACGCGGTTTGCACCGGTTTGCCTTGTTTTGGAAATTATGCAACGATAGCTTAAAATGAAAACGTTAAAAGGTACGCAAATAGGGTCAAAATGCGGCCTTTTACTGCATTTCAGGAGGAAAAATTAGTGATTAAGATATTATTTGTTTGCCATGGCAATATTTGTAGATCCACTATGGCTGAGTTTATATTCAAGAACCTTGTAAAAGAAAAAGGACTAGAGGCTTCATTTGAAATAACAAGTGCGGGAGTATCTGCAGAAGAAGAGGGAAACGACATCTATCCTCCCGCTAAGAGAGAGCTTAGAAGTCATAATATCCCGTTTACTTCCCACTATGCCCACCGTATTACAGACAAGGAGTTTGAAGAGAATGATTTGGTCATTGCATTGGATTCAAGTAATATGCGTAGTCTTCTTTCAAGATTTGGAAAACATGATAAGATAAGAATGTTACTACAGAGAGATGTAGATGACCCTTGGTATACAGGAGATTTCGACATAGCCTATCGGGATATAACAGAAGGATGTCTGAATCTTTTGTCCCAAGTCGTGCGAAAATGATAATGGGTTAAGCCCGTCAAATAGGAGATTAAATAATATGGATATCCGTTATTCTACAGGAAAGGAACCTTTCAAGCGCATGACAACAGATGAAATCAGATCAGAGTTCTTGATTTCTTCTGTCTTCAATCCGGATGATGTAAGTGCAGTTTACTCCCATGTAGACAGAATCGTCACAATGGGTGCTATGCCTGTAAAAGAGAGACTAGATATCGAAAAGAACATCGATCCTTGGAAGAACTTCGGTGTTACTTATCTTTTGGAAAGAAGAGAGCTTGGCTCTATCAATATCGGAGGAAAGGGAAAAATCATCGCTGATGGTACAGAATATGAAATGGACCACTGGGATGGCATCTATCTCCCAATGGGAACAAAGAAAGTAGAGTTTGAGTCAGAGGACCCGGAGAACCCTGCAAAGTTCTTCATCTGCACAACCCCGGCCCATACACCAAAGCCGGCAAAGCATATTCCACTTTCTTCCGCCATCCATAAGCATCTTGGAGCTCTTGAAACAAGTAACGAGAGAACAATCAACCAGTATCTTCACCCGGATGTTCTTGATACATGCCAGCTTTCAATGGGCCTTACTCACCTTGAGCCGGGTAGTGTATGGAACACAATGCCTGCTCATACTCATGAGAGAAGAATGGAAGTTTACTTCTACTTTGATATTCCTGAAGACAATGTCGTATTCCACTTCATGGGAGAGCCAAATGAGACAAAGCACATCGTTATGCATAACGAAGAAGCTGTCATCAACCCATCTTGGTCAATCCACAGTGGTGCAGGTACATCCAACTATACATTCATCTGGGCTATGTGCGGTGAAAACAGAGCTTATGATGACCAGGATTGGATCAAGACTCCTGATCTCAGATAAAAACTTTTACTCTATCTCAAGGCCTGTGCTTAACTGCATGGGTCTTTTTTATTTCTAATTCTCTTCTGTGCCTTATTTTGCCCTTTGAGTGTTGAAGCTGCAGTTGTATTTTGGTATAAATCTCAGAGAGGCAATTATGCAGATCAGACTAGAAAATCTAAAGAGAGACTATGGTTCGTTGCATGCAGTAGATGGAGTGTCATTAAATATCCCATCCAATACTGTGTATGGCATAATAGGAAGAAGCGGGGCAGGCAAGTCCACCCTTGTGAGACTTGTAAGTATGTTGGAGCGCCCGGATGAGGGTGAGGTATGGTATGGAGATAAGAGAGTAGACAATCTATCAAAGAAAGAATTGATAGAAGAACGAAGAAAGATTGGAATGATATTCCAGAACTTCAACCTCTTTTCGTCCCGTACTGCAGCAGAGAATATCGCTTATCCTATGGAAATCTGCAGAAAGCCAAAAGATTGGATCAAGAAGAGGACAGAAGAACTTTTGGCTCTTGTAGGCTTGGAGGGAAGGGGAGACGCCGCTGTCTCTACACTCTCTGGCGGACAGAAGCAGAGAATCGCAATTGCCCGTGCTCTTGCTTGCGAGCCATCTATTCTTTTCTGTGATGAGGCTACTAGTGCTCTGGATCCTCAGACCACAAGAAGTATCCTCGCCCTCATTAAAGAGATCCAGAAAAAGATGAATCTCACAGTCGTTATGATTACCCATCAGATGGAAGTAGTAAGAGATGCTTGTGACAGAGTCGCTGTACTCGAGAATGGAAAAGTAGTGGAAGAGGGTCTCGTAAACGATATTTTTTCTCATCCAAAGAGTGCCGTGACAAAGGATTTCTTGTCTAATCTGACAAACGTAAAGGAGTCCATTGTCAAGCTTTCAGATATAACAGGTCACTATACTCTCCGTTTCTCTTCTTCAACTACGTCTGAGCCGATAATCAGCCGCGTAACAAAAGAGACAGGAGCTCTATTCAACATCGTTGCAGCTGGTGTCCAGTACATCGAAGACAAAAAATATGGCGTCATGGTTCTGGATATCGGGCCGGATGAAGAGACAGAGAGGAAAGCCGTGGAGATGTTGAGGAGAAATGGCGTAACTGTAGAAAGAACTGTGGTGGAGGAGGAAGCATAATGAACTCAATGATATTCAAACTTGTTGCAGAGTCTACTCTCCAGACAATAGAGATGGTTTTTTGGTCCACTGTATTCTCTCTTATTATGGGTCTTCCTCTTGGTGTTCTTTTGCATGTTACAGACAAGGAAGATCAGGGTGGAATAATTCCAAAGCCTGTGTTGAATGAAATCCTCTCCAGAATCGTCAACATACTCAGGTCCTTTCCATTCTTGATTTTGATGATAATCTTGATGCCTGTGGCTCGTTTTATCCTCGGTACAACTATTGGAACAAGAGCTTCTGTAGTCTCTCTTTCAATAGCTGCGGCACCATTTGTTGCAAGAGTCATTGAGACAAGCTTAAAGGAAGTTGACCCAGGTGTCATTCAAGCTGCAAAGGCAATGGGATCTACAAACTGGCAGATAATCGTGAAAGTAATGCTGCCGGAAGCTCTGCCTTCACTTGTATCCGGGGTTACTCTTACTATCATAAACCTCATAGGTTATTCCGCTATGGCTGGAACCATCGGAGGCGGGGGACTGGGTGACCTGGCTATACGTTATGGATACCAACGTTTCAGGTCCGACGTAATGCTTGCAGCAGTAATAGTAATCATAGTTTTGGTTGAGCTGGTACAGTTTGTAGGTAACAGATTATCTTCCAGATTACTTGCAAAAAGATGATAGATTCCCCGCGGTTTGCGGGGATTTCTAGTAACAAGAGCTTCGTAATTATAGATAATAAAAGGAATAAAGGATTGAATAATATTTAGTTATAAATTTTTTGGAATATTTATTCTTTCCTCTTGCAAAAATGTTTGATTTCTGTTTATTCTTTAGCCATAACTAGATAGGAGGTATGCAAAATGACAACTTATTCAATTTCTACAATGTGCATGTCTTCTATGATGATGCCCGCCAGGGCATAGTATCTTTATTTAAAAATCTCACTCCATTATTAGAAAACGTCAAAACCCCAAGGGGTAGGACTCTTAATCGAACTATAGGGATATTCCCATAAAACAAATAAGGAAAATATTATGAAAAAGATTCTTGCAATCGCACTTGTAGCCCTTCTTACAATCGTATCTGTTTTTGCTCAGGCAACCTCCGAAACTCAGTCTTCCTCAACAAAAATCGTTGTTGGTGCTACCCCGGAACCACATGCAGCTCTCCTTTCTCTCGTCGTTGATGACCTTGCAGCTCAGGGAATCACACTTGAAGTCAAGGAATTCACAGATTATGTAACTCCAAACGATGCTGTAGAGTATGGTGAAATCGATGCCAACTACTTCCAGCACATCCCTTATCTTGAATCTTTCAATACAGAGCATGGCTATCATCTTGTAAACGCTGGTGGAATCCACGTGGAGCCAATCGCACTCTATTCCAAGA
Organism: Spirochaetales bacterium; assembly: GCA_022771185.1. Taxonomy (GTDB): domain Bacteria; phylum Spirochaetota; class Spirochaetia; order Sphaerochaetales; family Sphaerochaetaceae; genus Ornithospirochaeta. The sequence continues at coordinate 4,432 of JALFCJ010000082.1, forward strand.
AGTATTCTTCTCTCTCCGATATCCCAAACGGTGCAGTTATCGCTATTCCAAATGACCCTACAAACGAAGGTAGAGCTATCCTTCTCTTACAGTCTGCAGGTCTTATTAAGCTTAAGGACAATGCAGGCTTGGAAGCTATCCCACTCGATATCGTAGAAAATCCAAAGAACTTGAAGTTCTCTGAGATCGAAGCTGCTACACTTCCAAGAATCCTCTCTGATGTAGATGCAGCTGTCATCAACGGTAATTATGCAATTCCAGCTGGTCTTGTTGCAACAAGAGATGGTCTCTATGTAGAAGGTGCAGATTCTCCATATGTAAACGTCATCGCAGTCAAGGCAGGAAATGAAAACAACCCAGCTGTCAAGGCACTTGTCGAAGCTCTCAAGAGTGACGAAGTCAAGGCTTATGTTGCTGAGCACTACAAGAATGGTGAAGTCGTTCTCGTTGACTAATTGAATTAATTACCAGTCGTTGTCCCTGGATATATTTCCGGGGACATTTTTAATTATGGCTTTTTAGTGTACAATTTACTTATGGAGAAAGAGAGAAAAGACATTGTCGTCATTGGTGCAACAAACACAGATATCTCTGGTAAGTGCCTTTATCCCTTGGTAATGAGTGACTCTAATATCGGTAATATCTCAACAAGCCTGGGAGGAGTCGGACATAACATAGCCCTTAATCTTTCTCATATGGGAAAGGAAGTGTCTTTCATTACGTCTATAGGTTCTGACAATTTCGGTGCAAATGCCAGAATTGAATTGGAAAATATAATGGATATTTCCGATTCTGTGTTTTTCGACGGACCAAGCGGTGTATATCTATATGTAGCTGACGAAAAGGGAGAGTTGATAGTTGCTGTAAATGATATGAACGCAGCAAAAGAGATCACCCCCTCTTTTTTAGAGACAAAAAAAGAAATAATAGAGTCTGCTCCTTTCATAGTTCTCGATGCCAACTTGGAGGAGGAGTCTATCCAATATGCCTCAAAGACAGCTAACGGCATTGTCGTCTGTGATGCTGTCTCCACACTCAAAGCTGGTCGTCTGGTTTCATCTTTTCCCTTTATAGATATATTGAAGCCTAACTTAATGGAGTTGGAGTATTTGTCTGGAGTAAAGATAACAGACGAGAAATCTATAAGAGATGCCGGCATTGTGTTAACTGAGAAAGGTGTTGGGAGAGTAGTTGCTACGGCAGGAGAAAATGGAGCTTATTACATAACGCATAATAGCTTTCTTCATGCTTACGGCCAAAAACTAGATGTCAAAAATACAAATGGAGCTGGAGATAGTTTTCTTTCTGGCTTTGTGTTCGCTCTTTCAGAAGGTTTGGATGAAAAAGACGCTTTGAAGATGGCTCTTTCAGCATCAAGAATTACAATAATGGAAGAGAATACTGTTTCGAATAATATAGAGGGAGAAGTATTATATAAACTCTCGAAGGAGATAAAAGTTGAAGAAGTATCTTGATATATCAGAGGAAGTAAAAAAAGCACTAGACGAAAAGAAGCCTATAGTTGCACTTGAAAGCACCATTATTTCCCATGGTATGCCATACCCAAAGAATGTGGAGACAGCTTTAAGAGTTGAGGAAGAAGTAAGAAAAAACGGTGCTGTTCCTGCTACTATAGCTATTATCGGGGGACGTTTGAAGGCCGGTTTGACTAAAGACGAAATCGAGTATTTTGGAAAGAAGGGTACTCTGATAACGAAGGCTTCTCGTCGCGATATTCCTGCACTCATTGCTAGAAAAGAGGATGGAGCTACTACTGTTGCTGCTACAATGATCATTGCTTCCCTTGCTGGAATAGACGTCTTCGCAACCGGCGGAATTGGAGGAGTACATAGAGGCGCAGAAACGACAATGGATATTTCTGCAGATATGGATGAACTCTCGAAAACTGGAGTTATGGTAGTATGTGCAGGGGCCAAAGCTATTCTGGATCTTCCTCTTACTATGGAGTATTTGGAGACTAAAGGCGTAAATGTCATCGGGTACACTACAGATGAGCTTCCTGCCTTCTATACAAGAAAGAGCGGACTTAAGGTTGTATGGCGATGCGATACACCTAAAGAGATAGCAGATATCTGGAAAGTTCAGAAGGACATCTATCCTGGAACCGGACTTTTGGTGACAAACCCTATTCCTGAGGAATACTCCATGGATAGTGAGTACATTAATAAAGAGATTGATATCGCTATAGAAGAGATGAACAAGTTGGGAATAAAGGGTAAAGAGACTACACCTTATCTTTTGGACAAAATCCAAAAACTAACAGGTGGCGAGAGCTTGGAAGCGAATATCAGGCTGGTACTAAATAACGCAATGTTAGCTTCCAAGGTCGCAGTTGAATTGAAGAAATAAAGATGCAAGAGGGGACAAAAAGTCCTCTTTTGTGTTTCTTTCGTGAATCATTGTAATTTTTCTTATTTTTGTCCTATTTAAAGAATATGGAATATTTCATAATTGCGCTTTTATTAATAATTGTCGTTCTCTTAGTCGTCGTCTTGGCCAGAACAAAGAAAACCAAAGATGAATCGCCTCTTGTTTTGGGAGAAGAGGAAGTCTATAAGATTCGAGATAGTATAAGACACGATAATGAAGAGTCTTTTTCCCGCTTTCAGAATTCCTTGGACAGAGATATGTCTAAGGTAGGTTATGAGTTAAAGACTATGGGTGATAGAATAGATTCACGGCTTTCAAAAAGCGAAGAATCTATGAACACTTTCATGACTAATGTCATGGATAGGATGAGAAAGGAAAGCGATCTAAACACTGAAAGATCGATCTCAAGCCAGAAAGCCATAGAAGGAAACTTTGATAGAATCAGGGAAGAGAACAGGGTGGCCTTCCATGATTTTTCAGATAAGACAGAAAAGCTCACTCTCTCTGTCAAAGAGGGGATGGAGGGAATAAAGAAGAGCAATGAAGAGAAGCTTAAAGAGATACAGGATGTGGTGGATCAGAAGCTTCAGGAGACGTTGGACAAACGTATCGCCACTTCTTTTAAGGCTGTAACTGAGAATCTGGAGAAACTCTATGAATCAATGGGGTCATTAAACACACTTACCAGCGACGTAAAGAAAATGAATTCTCTCTTTTCCAATGTCAAAAGCAGAGGTGTATGGGGAGAGATGCAGGCGGAGAATATCCTCTCTGATATTCTTACCAATGATGAATGGGTGAGAAACTTTTCTCCTCGAGGAAACAGAGAGATGGTGGAGTTTGCAATACGCATGCCTGGAAAAGAGGGTGATGTTTATCTCCCGATAGACTCAAAGTTCCCTGTTAGCGACTTGGAGCGTTATAAAGAAGCTGTAGACTTGGGAGATGAAAAGAAAGCAGAGATTGAATCAAAGAACCTAAGGGATAGAATTCTCTCAGAGGCAAAAGATATTAATAAGAAATATGTCGTACCACCTATAACCACGGATTTTGCCATCCTTTTCGTACCTTCAGAGACTATATATCTTGAAGCTATAAAAATGGATGGCTTGGTGGAGAGGCTGCAAAATGACTATAGAGTGGTCCTCACGGGGCCGAACAACTTCGCTGCCCTCCTGAACTCACTTCGCTTAGGATTTAGGACCATGCAGATAGAAGAGTATACTTCTACTATCTGGCATCTTTTTGAAGATATGAAGAAGCTGTTTGCAGATCTATCAAAATCTATAGATGACTCAAAGAAGCAGATAGACAAGGCTTCAGAGTCTCTTGATGGAGCCAAGAGAAAGAAAGAGAAGATTTCTACCGTACTGTCTCATATAGAGTCCAGTGCAGAGAAAGCGGCCATTGATGATATCGACGCCTATTATGAGGAGTCTAAAGTACTTGTAGAGGAGAAAAAAGACGAATAAATGTATGAAAACAAGTGTTATTATAAAAACTTTGCTTTCGTCTTCGGAAAAAACCGTCTAGAATAAACACGTGCCAAAGATTGTTGATAAAGAAGAAAGAATGCAGATGATTCTTGAAAAGGCTTTGGAAGTCTTTGCTAGAGTCGGTTATAGAGATTCGAACTTGTCTCTCATTGCAGAGGCATGCTCCCTTTCACGCCCTACAGTTTATCAGTACTTCAGTGATAAAAAAGAGATTTATTACTACGCAGTGAAAAACGTCACATCCAAGATGTTTGAGCGATACTCCCAGATTGCTTTCCATGAAGGAGAGGAAGACGAGATCGAGAGACTTAGACTTATTGTAGTAGATATCTTTACTTATGCCAGGGAGAATGAATCCACTCTTTCAAACCTAGTAGAGTTTATTCTCTCAGAGAAGAAAGCGGGAGTAGATGTATATCAAGCTATCAGGAGCAGGACTGCCAAGATGCGCATTCTCATCAAGCGTCTCGTGCTTCAGGGCATACATAGAAAGACTATACGGGAGTGCGATGTAGACAAAGTCGGAGAAGAGATATTCTCTCTTGTGGAAGCTGAAGCATTTCAGGTAGGTTTCTTCCCTTCATTCTCTGCAGAGGAAGCTACTTCCATAGTCTCTGATTTTCTGGAATCTTTCAGAGAGAAAAGATAATTTTACTTGTCTTTTTTGAATCAATAGTTATATTTCATTTCGGATATGAAATAGCTTCCGTTTATGTCGGAGGTAATTATGAATTACGATAAATTTACTGTTAAAATGCAAAAAGCTTTGGAAGAAGCTATAACGAAGGCTGATCAGGCTGGGCATAGCGAAGTAGTACCTGCTCACATGATTCTTGCCCTCATTGCCCAAAGCGACGGAGTATTAAGGCCTTTATTTGAAAAACTGGGGGTATCCCCGGATGCTGTCTCTTCTGCAATGGAGAATATTCTCTCTAAGCTTCCTAAATCCTTTGGAGATACTCAGAAGACTTTTTCCCGAGCTATGGCACGAATTCTTGGTGCCTGCGAGAAGACTGCAGGAGACTTCAAAGATGAGTATGTATCTGCAGAGCACTTCCTTCTTTCTCTATTGAATGATGAATGTCAGGAGAAAGATGAATTGGAGAGACTTGGAATTACAAAGGATAATGTCTTGGAGGCTCTTAAAGCTATTAGAGGCAATCAGCGTATTACAAGTCAGGACCCTGAGGCTCAATATGCTTCTCTGGATAAGTATTGTAAAGACCTTACCAGAGCGGCAAAGGAAGACAAGCTTGACCCTGTAATCGGAAGAGATGAAGAGATCAGAAGAGTTATGCAGGTTCTTTCTCGTAGGACAAAGAATAACCCTGTATTGATCGGTGAACCAGGTGTAGGAAAGACTGCAATTGTAGAAGGGCTTGCACAAAGAATAGCAAAGGGTGATGTTCCTGAGTCACTTAAAGACAAGAGACTCTTGTCTTTGGATATGGGGTCTCTTATTGCAGGTGCAAAGTTCAGAGGCGAGTTTGAAGAGAGACTGAAGGGAGTGATTAACGAAGTCACAAAAAGTGAAGGCCATATCATTCTCTTTATCGATGAACTTCATACGATTGTAGGAGCAGGTGCGGCAGAGGGAAGTACAGATGCTTCCAACCTGATTAAACCTGCTCTTGCCAGAGGAGAGCTTCATGCAATAGGCGCTACTACTCTTGATGAATATAGAAAGTATATTGAGTCAGATAAGGCCCTGGAGAGAAGGTTCCAGCCTGTTTATGCAAAGGAACCTAGTGTAGAGGACACTATTTCTATTCTGAGAGGTCTACAACCTAAGTACGAAGTACACCACGGAGTCAGAATCAAGGATGAGGCTTTGGTGGCTGCAGCTACGCTCTCCGATAGATATCTTACTTCTCGTTTCCTCCCTGATAAGGCAATAGATTTGGTTGATGAAGCCGCCAGCCAGATCAAGATGGAGATAGAGTCACAGCCTGAAGCATTGGATAAACTTCAGAGAAAGATTCTTCAGCTTCAGATTGAAAAGGAAGCTCTTTCAAGGGAGAACGACGAGCACTCTAAGGAAAGACTGGAAAAAATCAATGCAGAACTTGCAGATCTTCAGTCCAAGTATAATGCTCTTCATCTGGAGTGGCAGAACGAGAAGGATGCTATTCTTGCCCTAAGGGAAAAGAAAGCCCAGATGGAGAAGCTAACACAGAAGAAAGAGAATGCTGAGAGAAACGGAGACTTGAACACTGCGGCTCAGATCAAGTATGGTGAAATGCCTCAACTTGAGAAAGAGATAAAGGATGCTGAAGCCAAAGTAAACTCTTTCAAGAATGGAGAAGGAAGACTACTCCGAGAAGAGGTTACCGAGGATGATATTGCCAAAGTCGTATCTCTTTGGACAGGTATTCCTGTATCTAAGATGATGAGCTCCGAGATGCAGAAGTATACAGATCTGGAGAAGATTCTCTCCAAGTCTGTCGTCGGTCAGGATGAAGCCATCAGCGCTGTTAGCAACGCCATAAGAAGAAACAAGGCAGGAATAAGTGATGAACACAGACCTCTTGGTTCATTCTTGTTTGCAGGACCAACAGGAGTAGGTAAGACCCTTCTTGCAAAGGTGTTGGCTGGCTTCTTGTTTGACGATGAGAAGGCTCTCACAAGAATCGATATGTCTGAGTACATGGAAAAGTACTCTGTGTCCAGACTTATTGGAGCGCCTCCAGGATATGTTGGATATGATCAGGGAGGACAGCTGACAGAAGTAGTCAGAAGACGTCCTTACTCAGTTATTCTCTTTGATGAAATTGAGAAGGCGCATCCTGATGTATTCAATGTACTTCTTCAGGTGTTGGACGATGGAAGACTCACTGATGGACAGGGTAGGGTTGTTGATTTTACAAATACAATCATAATAATGACCAGCAACCTTGGCTCTGAAAGTATTCTTCGTGATCCAAAGAATGCAAAGAGTGAAGTTATGGAAGCCATTGCCCATACTTTCAAGCCTGAGTTCATCAACAGAATTGATGAGATTGTTGTATTCAATCCTCTTGGAAAAGAAGAAGTCAGGAGAATTGTCCATCTTCAGCTGGAAGCACTTTCCAATAGACTTGAGAAGAAGAATATTCACTTCTCTTGGACTCCTGAAGTGGAAGACTACTGTGCAGAAGTGGGATTCGATCCTTCATTCGGTGCTCGTCCTATCAGAAGATGCATACAGAATGAAATCGAGAACGAGCTTTCAAGGGCTATTCTGTCTGGAGCTGTATCAAGAGAAGGAAATGTCACAGCATCTCTCAAGGATGGAAAGATCGCCATCGGACTCTAATAGAGCTTGATACTTTTCGGGAGTGTCGATATCGAATATGGAGCCGAGAGAAGAGGGAAGTGAGATAAAACCCATTTCCTTCAGATATTCTTTCATAGAACCGGGATAGGCCAAGAGCCTTTCTCGGTTTTCTTTTTTATATGCTACAGGATGCCCTGGAACACCACCGAAGGAACATCTTGCGATGCTATTTTCTTCGAGTTTGGAAAAAAGATTAACTGCGTCTTCTTTTTTTAACAAAGGAAGATCTCCTGGAAGAATAGAAAAGTCATCGTTTTCGACAGCTTTTATACCTTCAAGGGTGCTGGTTCTCTGTCCTTCTTTGTAGTTTTTATTAAAGACGAAATCGGTATTTAATCCAGAAAGAGCCTCTTTGATTCTATCTTCTTCGTTTCCTACTACAACTATCACTCTGTCTGAAAAGGAGAGTGCGTTTTTGACTGTGGTTGTAATGATTGCTTCGTCTCTAAAGGGAAGAAGAAGCTTGTTTTTGCCCATTCTCTCAGATAAGCCTGCTGCAAGAACAATTGTGGTCATGAAAATATTCTACTTTTTTTATTGCTATTGAGAAAGGAAAAGTTCTAGCATTTTCTCCATGCTTGTTACTTTGATTAATGCACTCTCCGTTGTTATTGGCACTATTCTTGGGCTTCTCCTTAAGAAGAAGCTTCCCTCTTCTTTTCGTACTATTGTTATGACTTCCTCCGGTCTAGTGACATTGGTGTTGGGGCTAGGTATGGCAGGAAGTGCAAATAGCACTCTCGGTGTTTTATTTGCCCTTATTGTAGGCGGTTTCATTGGATTCGCATTGAAAATAGAGGAGAGAATCGAAGCATTTGGAAATAGATTTCAAAAAGAGGGTGACGAAGGTTCCTTCGGTTTGGCATTTCTTAATTCTTCCGTATTGTTTTGCTCCGGAGCCATGAGTGTTGTAGGTTCCATTAATGCAGGAACTACAGGAGATGGCTCTTTGATTTTGATAAAAAGTGTCATGGATGGATTTATGGCTATAGTCTTTGCTTCAACATATGGAAAGGGTGTTATTCTTTCTGCGTTGACCGTCCTTGTTTATCAAGGCTTTTTCGTTCTGGCTGGTTCCGCCATCTCTCCGATTCTTGGTGAAACAGGCATCAGCGACATTGCTGCGGCAGGAGGATATTTATTGTTGATGATCGGCTTTTCTCTATTGGATATAAAGAAGACTAAGACTGCAAACTTCCTTCCTGCTCTTATATTTGCTCCTGTATTCGGTTGGTTGTTTTCATTTTTGGGATGAAAATATGCAATTTTTTGTATAAATATCTGAGTTTGTTTACTTTATTGTTTGGTCGCATTAAATTTCCATGTTAAAATCTCTCTGTTACAAAAATTTTAGTTTTATGACGTAAGGCGGGGAGCGTTATTTATGGGGATAAGACACAATTGTTGTCCTAGGTGTGGAAGTCTAAGATTGACAGAATCTTTAGACTCTAAAGGAGATGTGCAATATAAGTGCTGCGACTGCAGATGTCGTTTTGGGAATGAATCTGAAGCAAAGGAATATGCCGAGCTTCTTGTTAAATTCCTAATAGAAATAAAAGACATTCTTGGAAACAGGTTTGTCTTGAAACTGACCAAAGAAATGAATGCCTACAAATATTATCTGAAGATCGGGCGCTCAAAGGGGTTCGAAGGAGATTTGGACTTTGATTTTTGGAAAGAACTGTCAAATAAACTTTTTGTCGAGTACTCTTTTCATAAATGGAATGAAACATATTTTGGTTCCATCTCCAACTACGGAATAGTATGGGACATGGAGGCTTCTTTTGAACGTCGACATACACTATCTGTCCATGGCTGCAATAGTTTTCCTATCTATTGGAAGAAGATGGTATCATCGATTCTTCCATTGGTGGAGGAGTGCGATGGGGCTGATACTTTCATCCACTCTCTTTTAGAAAAAGAAATAGGTTGAAAAAATGGACCGCTCAGATTATTACCGAGCGGTCATCTTATTCAAAGTGATGTTACTTTGTTTTTTTAGCATCTTCCAGAACGCTGTCTTCCTTACTCTTCTTTACTTTGCAAGGCTTAATATGCCAGATTTCGTCTGCATATTCCTTGATTGTTCTGTCGGATGAGAACTTTGCGGAAGAAGCGATGTTGATTGCACTCATCTTATTCCACTTGTCCCGGTCATCTCTATAGAGCTTTGAAGCCTCTTCATGTCTCTCGTGGTACATTCTAAGATCTGCAAAGAGGAAGTATCTGTCGTTGTAGTCGATAAGAGACTTCAATAGAGGATCGAAGATTCCATCTTCACCATTGTTAAAGAAGCCATACTGGATAAGCTTGATTGCCGCGTTGATCTCAGCGTCATTCTCCATCCATTCTCTTGAAGAATATGTCTTTCCAAGTTCTGCAATCTCTTTCTCTGTATGTCCAAAGATGAAGATGTTGTCCATTCCAGCCTCTTCGGCCATCTCTACGTTAGCACCGTCCAATGTTCCAATTGTAAGGGCACCGTTGCACATAAACTTCATGTTTCCAGTACCAGAAGCTTCTGTTCCGGCTGTTGAAATCTGCTCTGAGAGGTTTGTTGCAGGAATTATATGTTCTGCCAAAGTGACTCTGTAGTCAGGCATGAAATATACATGGAGTTTATCGTTGACCTGTGGATCTGTGTTGATTACATGGGCGATGGAATTGATGAACTTGATGATAAGCTTTGCATTTACATATCCAGGAGCAGCCTTTCCGCCAAAGAGGAATGTTGTAGGCTGGAATGACTCTCTATATGCCTTATCATTCTTCATTCTATTGTAGATCATTACGATGTTGAGGGCATTGAGAAGTTGTCTCTTATACTCATGGATTCTCTTTACCTGAACATCAATCATTGTGTTTGGGTCAATTATGATTCCGCTGTCTTTCTTCAAGAAGTCTGCAGCCTTAAGCTTTGCTTGATACTTGACTTTAGAAAGCTGGGAAAGGAATGAAGGATCATCTGCAAAGTCTTTCAACTTCCTTATCTCTTCGAAATCAGTAATCCACTTATTTCCGATAGCTTCTGTAATAAGGGAAGCAAGTCCTGGGTTTGCATCCAATAGCCATCTGCGCTGTGTGATGCCGTTTGTCTTGTTGTTGAATCTATCTGGATAGATCTGAGCGAACTCCGGGAACATGTTGTCCACAAGAAGCTTTGAATGCAATGCTGCGACACCGTTTGTAGAGTGGCTGCCGATAATGGCAAGGTTAGCCATTCTGACCATCTTGGGATTAGATTCTTCAATGATGGAAACCTTTGCAATCTTTTCATTCTGCATTGGAAAGAAAGAAACTGCAGAAGAGAGGAATCTCTTGTTGATCTCAAAGATAATCTCCATATGACGAGGGAGAATAGACTGGATCATTGGGAGAGGCCACTTCTCAAGAGCTTCCGGCATCAGAGTGTGGTTTGTATATCCGAGAGTATTTACTGTGATGTCCCAAGCTTCATCCCAGCCTAAGCCTTCCTGATCTATGAGAAGTCTCATAAGCTCAGGGACAGCAAGAGACGGGTGTGTGTCGTTCATCTGGATGGCTGCTTCTTTAGGGAACTGCTTCCAGTCATAGTTTCCATATCTCTTAAATCTTCTGAGAATGTCCTGGAGAGAACAGGAGACAAAGAAATACTGCTGCTTCAGTCTCAGCTCTTTTCCCATATACAATGTATCATTTGGATAAAGAACCTGGGAAAGAGTCTCAGCATTAATCTTCTTTCTTACTGCTTCTGTATAATCTCCGGAGTTGAATTCCTGGAAAGAGAATCCGTCTGGGCTTGTTGCAGACCAAAGTCTGAGAGTGTTTACTGTCTTTCCGCCATATCCGACGATAGGAGTATCATAAGCGACGCCGTTTACCTGTTCGGAAGGAATCCACTTAAATACGTCTTTTCCATTTTCTCTGATATGGGCTACGTGACCGCCGAAATAAACAGGGTAGGTGAGGTCTGGTCTCTTTAATTCCCATGGGTTACCGTCTTTGAGCCAATTGTCTGGCTGCTCCACCTGATAGCCATTCTTGATCTGCTGGCGGAATATACCATAGTTATATCTGATGCCGTATCCATAAGCAGGAAGTTCCAATGTAGCCAAAGAATCCATGAAACAAGCGGCAAGTCTACCTAAGCCTCCGTTTCCAAGTCCTGCATCCGGCTCTGTATCAGCCAGTTCTTCATAATCATAACCAAGACTGTAAAGAGCATCTTTGACCTGCTTCTCGATGCCAAGGTTAATAATATTGTTGGTCATTGCTCTTCCCATGAGGAATTCCAAAGACATGTAGTAGACTCTCTTGCTGTGCTTGGCTCTCTGAGTCTTTCTTGAAAGGTCCCACTGGTGAATGATTCTGTCGCGAATTGCATATGCAATGGCCTCATATCTTCCTTCTCGGGTTGTATGGTAGACATCAGCATCCTGGTTGTACTTCAACTGCTCTGCAAAATCTCGAGCAATATCTTTTGCAGACTCGCCGTATCTGGTGCGTTCTATTTCTGCCACGATAGAGTCCTCCTTTGGACATGAAAAATACATTTTTTATTTTGTGTATTTCTTGTTATCTAATCTAATAACAAAGACAATATAAAATAGAAAATCAAAAAAATGAACCTCTTTGAGTAACAAGAAACAATAAATTCTCATTTTCTTGAGGAAATTGCAAAACTCGAAAACTGCCTCAGAATATGAATCTTTATACATTTTCATAGATCAAGCTCGAACTGCACACAAATAAACTGACGGGATCCTATAATGTGGGCATCTCCAGTGAAGGGATTTTCTTGAAATGGT
>JALFCJ010000208.1 GCA_022771185.1 Spirochaetales bacterium
TGTATTTTCCAGGTTCCCGAAGTAATCGCTTGAAATATAGAGGAAAGTCCGGGCTCCAAAGGACACAGTGCTGGCTAACGGCCAGGAGCAGTGATGCTACAGAGAGTGCAACAGAAAGTATACCGCCGAAAGGTAAGGGTGAAATGGTGGTGTAAGAGACCACCGCTTATCTGGTGACAGATAAGGCATGGTAAACCTCACTGGGAGCAAGACCAAGTAAGTGGGTGGCTTGTCCGGCTATATCCACGGGTAGGTCGCTTGATCTGACAAGTAATTGTCAGGCTAGATAGATGATTACATAAACAGAACTCGGCTTATCGGGGGCCTGATTATATATTTTGGAGGGCGATATGATGAGAATAATAAAACTTGTTCTTATCTTGTCGTCCTTTATTTTTTTAGTCTCATGTAATAAAAATGACTTGGATGATATTGCAAAGACAGGTGACTGGGATAAAGTCAAGGATATTACAACTGAAATAATAGAATCAAAGGGACTGGAAAAGGAAGCTTTATTCTACAATGCCCTGTCTCTCTATTACACAGGAAACTACAAGGAAGCAGTGGATGCAGCCCGTATCTACATTCTTATGTACGATAAGTCCAGTCCTGTAATATTAAAAATTCTTTTATACAAAGGTGTCAGTCAGGAAGCATATAGTGCCGGTGAGGTTTTGTTTGACCTTAATGCTATGAATTCCAGCGATAAGATTCAGTTCTTCAAAGTTCTTAATGATTTGGATCGCATCGATGAAGCAGCATCATTAATATCTGACTTAAAAAACAGCCTACCAGTATACGACTACTGTTTTGCATTGATTAACGGTAATGCAACTTCAATGCTAATACTGGAAAGCTTGGAAATGCTATATAAATCGGAAGGTATAAGTAATAACTTCCTTTCTATTGCCGATAAAGCCTTTAATATATTCTCTAAACGTGAATATAGGATAAAACCGCAGAGTTTTATAGAAAGGACTTTCGACGAAAATGCTCAATACGCCCTTATAATCGGTGATTTTTATTTCAATATTCAGGATAAAGATAGAGCTATTTACTATTGGAACTATGCAAAAGATATGTATCCTAATGCATATAGGACAAGAATAGAAAACCTCAGTTGAGGTCTTCTATCTCCATTTTTATATCCACTCTTTCTCCTCTTGGCAGCACACCTTTTGTATTTGAATTGGAGAGTAGTGCAATAGAAAGATGTCCCTTTCCTCCAGTGGAGCTAAGTTTATCTACAACAAAGGGATCAAAAGCAGGTTCTTCCTCTCCCTCTTTCATAGTTCTTATCATCATCCAATTGAACATACCTTCTTTATCTATCCAGCAAATTGCAGGATCCACTCCAGGGTAACTTTGATATAAAATATCTGCAATTTCTTGTTTATCTCTTAGATCCTGGACGTATGCCATTATTGCATTATTAAGCTCTTCCCATTTTCCCATAGCTTTAAAGGAAGCAGAAGAGTTATCATTATCGGGGATAATGGGTTTAATCTCTCTATTGAAGAACAGAGCTTTGGCATCTATAAGACACCATTTGTCATCTGTAAGAGGCAAAATATCTAGATTCTTGTCAAAGACAAGGACACATGGAATAATATCATTCTCTTCGCACTTTCTTATTGAAATGTCCAGATCCAATGGAAAGTAAATATTACTGTCATCTTTTTCCTGTCCAAAAATAATACCATATACACTATTTTTTGCTCTAAAACAGAGATCCATAAAGTAGGGTACAGTAAACTCCATCTTGAGCCACTGCATATCGGCTTCCATCATGTTTTCAATACTAGGAATCAGAGAGTGAAAGTGGTTTAGAGCGATAGGATATAGCATTTCATTCTTTTCTTTTACCATTTCTGCTATTGCTTTCTTGCTAAGACCCGTCATCTCTGGATCAAAGAAAAGCTGGCCTTTTTGCTCAATCATTCTTTTCCTCCTTCTTGATATCATTCCATAGCACATTCATCTCATTGACATGATCTTTATCGAGGGAAATACCTTTTTCTTTTGCCATATCAAAAAGACGTTGGAAACGTGATTTTACTTTCTCATTACACCGGAAGAGAGCGACATTTGGTCTTACTTTCAAAAACCTAGAAAGGTTGACAACAGTAAACAATAAGTCGCCTATCTCTTCTTCTATATGGTCTTGGTTGTTTTCTAAAATAGCTTCTTTAACTTCTTCTAGTTCTTCCTGAACTTTTTCAAAGACCCCATCTGTGTCCTCCCAGTCAAAGCCTACTTTTTTTAGTTTCTTCTGAATCTCATAGCTGGATTCAAGAGGCGGAAGTGAAGAAGGAATATGCTCGAAGAAGTCTTCAGATTTTTCTTTGTGGCCCTCTACATTCTCTTTTACACTATTCCAAAGGGTAAGGACACCTTCTGCAGTATCAGCATGTTCTTCACCAAATACATGTGGATGCCTTCTTATGAGCTTTTGGCACACTTCGTTTATGGCTTCATAAGGCATGAAGTCTTTCTGTTCTTCATGAAGCCTCAAGTTCATGAAGACATTTATCATAACATCTCCAATCTCTTCTCTTTCACTATCAACATTACCTTTGATGACGCCATCTAAGTATTCATAGCTTTCATCAATTAGAGACTGTGTTGCCGTTTTATTTGTCTGAATTCTATCCCAAGGGCAACCTTCAGGAGAGCGGAGTAGGGTGATAATTGTATATAAGTTATCTAGAGCGGAGCTGAGATTATCAGCATCTTTATAATCAATTTTTATCATGGAATTACATTACTACAAAAAGACAGATAGGTGAATAAAATATATATAGATTAACAATCATAGATATTCATAATCAACATATTCAATTTTTCCATCATATTATAAAGACTCTTTCTAATGCTCTAAATAAGTATTATATTTGTACTAGGAGGTATAATGGCTAACGTTTTTGATGTTGCTGATTTTTTTATTGATATAGCTAATAAGAATACAGATGATACTTTAACTAATTTAAAACTTAATAAGCTTTTGTACTATGCACAAGGTGAATACCTTGCAAGAACAGGTAAGCCATTGTTTGATGATGAAATTCAAGCATGGGATTATGGTCCTGTTGTGCCTGTTATTTATTATAAATATAAAAGAAACAATGCAAATGAAATAACTCCTATAACAGATATATCTCCTGAATATAGTTTTGAGGTATTTTCTTTTGAAGAGTTATCTGTTTTGTTAGATGTGGTAAGAGAGAAAGGACAATATACAGGGTATAAGCTTATTTCAATGACTCATAGTGAAAGTCCTTGGAAGAATGCCTATAAACCAAATCTTAAAGGAACAATTATAAGTAATGATTCGTTAATGGAGTTTTTTTCTTCTCATCCAATCAAAAAATTCGAAATATCTAAAAAAGTTAAGAGATTAAAAAAAATCCCCAAACAAGATTATTATTCGAATGAAGATGAACAATGGAAAGATATAGAAAATGAAGATTGAACCTTTTTCTATATACTGGGCAGATGTTCCTTATGAAGATATTCCAGAATCAAAAGTTCGTCCTGTTATTATTCTTGAAGATAGTGTTATATTAGTAAATATTTTACCAATTACTTCTAATACTTCTCGACCAGAAAACTATGTATTAAAATATTGGAAAGAGGCTGGATTAAAGAAGCCATCGGCTGTTCAACTACAGTATGTAGTAGAAATCGAGACTGATAGGATAGGAAAGCGAATTGGAAGATTGCATCCTATCGATATAATCGAGATTACACAAAGGATTGGTAAATAGTGTAATAGATTAATGTTGATTACAAACTCTCAGTGGGACAGGAATGCCTGTTTTCATTGTTTATAGATGCACCGATTTCAAACTCTTCATGGGACAAGACACATCTTTTGAAGAAAAAAGATTTACAACTCTATTGGACAGAACATGTTTCAAACTTTGGTGGGATATGTCTCTTGTCATTACCCACCATCAAAATACCGATACATCTTTTATTCACTGATATTACCTTCTGCATGAAAATTTTGATCAAGGAAATTCTTCAGTATGCGCTCTGTGGCAACAGTGTAGGACTGTCCCTTTTTTTCAGCATATACCTTGAGGTCTTCCCATATATTCTTATCCAGTCTCATGGAAACATTGACGGAGTCTTTTTTCCTTCTCATTTTGTCACTCCCGTCTGATAGCTCTGGTATACATCCGATAAGAACATGTCCAAGAGTTCATGCTTCAAGTCCGGTTGGTTGAGAAGCATCGTATAGAAGTCCTGGTTCTGGTCAAGACCTTCGATCAGCGCATCATCAATCTTGTCGTCGTAGACCATCTTGAAGTCTTCAATCTTGTTGTTCCTTGCAGATCTGGCCAAATCCGGATTCTTCTTCATCAGGTCCCTTATCTGCAACAGAGCAGTAGCAGCAACATCTTCATCGTATGATTTACCTGTTCTGCTATTGATCTCTGCTATGATTTCCGAAAGCCTCTTCACTTTCTCCTCTGTAAGGTTGAGTCTATCTGCGTTTGAGAGCTTAAGTTCAGGATTGGAGATCTTAGCTCCTGTAGTATGAGTCTCAGTCTTCTTCTGCATGAAGTCGTCAGCCTGCAGCTTGCCTTTGAGGTCAAAACCAATACCAGGTTGGTCATTGTTGAGGTAGGCTTGCAACTTTGTGAGAAAAAGATATGTTTTGTGAAGTTCCGAATCCTCAAGGCTTGTTACCTGAAGTAGGAACTCATAGCACCTGATAAAGTGCCTTATGGTCTGCTTGATAGCCTTGGCTTCCTCTTCTGTATGAAGATTCCTGTTGCCTATGACCGTAGCAGTTTTTTGCAGCAGATTAATCATCTTTGTAGTTTTGTTGCCTTTATAATCCTTGTTATAAAGAAGTTCCACAAACTTTGTGACATCATCCTCATCAATGACGTAGTAACCCATGAGCCTGCGATAAATATCATATACGGAAGCCGGTGTTACGGTATTGGAAAGGATGGTTGTGGTGAAGTATGTTGAGAACGCCTTCTCAATCTCTTCATATGTGTTGGCGAAATCCAGTACAAACGTCTTCTTGTCGTAGGGAGGACAGATTCTGTTGAGTCTGGACAGGGTCTGTACGACCGATACTCCATGAAGTCTCTTCAGGATGTACATTGCACATAGTTTCTTCTGGTCAAAACCTGTCTGGTATTTGTCGGCGACAATAAGAACCTGATAGTCATCGGTATCAAACTCCTTGGTCAGTCTCTTTTCAGAAAAACCGTTTATGCCATGTTCTGTGTATTTCTTGTCATCAACGGTAACTTTGCCGGAGAATGCTACAAGTGAGTGGATATCAGTATATCCCTTTCGTTTTATATAGTCGTTGAACGCCTTGTTGTACTTGACAGCACCAGCCCTGGATTCTGTGACGACCATCACCTTTGCCTTTCCCCCAAGTTCCTGCATCACCGTATTTCTGAAGTGTTCCACAATGATTTCAACTCTTTGTCCAATGTTGGTTTTGTGGAGCTGAATGAAGCGTGCAATCTGTCTCTTGGCATCGCTTGTCTTCATCTTAGGATCTTCCTCAATCTCCTTGTTGAGCTTGAAGAAAGTATCGTAGGTCACATAGTTCTGGAGTACATCCAGGATGAACCCTTCTTCTATGGCCTGCTTCATGGAGTAGATGTGGAAGGCTTCACGCTCACCCTGTGGATTGACAGTGCCGAAGATCTGAAGGGTAGTGGGTTTTGGAGTAGCGGTGAATGCAAACATTGATACATTGGCCTGTTTTCCTGTCTTCTGAATCTGTCCCTCAATCTCATCTTCCACGGTGTAATCGGCAGGTTTCTCATCTGATGACAGAGTATGTGTCACCGCAGCCATATTCTTTCCCGCAGTGGAGCTGTGGGCCTCATCGATGATCACTGCGAACTTCTTGTTCTTCAAGGAACCGACACTTCCTACAACCCAAGGAAACTTCTGTATCGTAGTTGCAACAATCTTTGTGTTGCCTTCAAGTGCGTCCTTGAGATCGGCTGAACTGCATGTATCGTCAAGAACCTTTACCTGTCCCGCCTTGTGTTCCAGACCCATTACTGCGTTCTGGAGCTGTCTGTCCACGACTACACGGTCGGTGCAGATGATGATATTATCGAAGACGTTCTTATCCAAAGCGTCATGCAATGAGGCAAGGCGGTATGAAAGCCAAGCTATTTCATTGGTCTTTCCGCTTCCGGCTGAGTGCTGTAGAAGATAGTTCCTTGATGTTCCATTTTCAAGAACATCTGCAAGTATCTTCCTGACGACATCCAGCTGATGATAACGTGGGAAGATGACGGTTTCTGTAACCTTCTCCTTGCCGGTCTTCGGATCTTCTTTCTTCTTCACTTCGATGAACATAAAGCGTCTGATTATTTCAAGAACCGTATCCTTCTGGAGGATATCGTCCCACATATAGTGGACGCTGTAGTCGTCATCGCAAAGAGGATTGCCTGCTCCAGCATTTATGCCCTTGCCTGATCCCTGGTTGAAAGGAAGGAAGAATGTATCTGAACCGGAAAGCTTAGTAGTCATATGGACCTGTTCAAGATCCATTGCAAAACATACAAGGACACCGGATTTCCATAGGAAAAGCCTTGTCTTTGGACTACGTTCCTCTCTCCATTGCTTGATTGCATTGCCGTAGTTCTGTCCTGCGGTGTTGCACTTCAGCTCAAAGGCCATTACTGCGATGCCGTTGAGAAAGATCACAAGGTCTATACGTTCCTTGTCGCTTGCCCAAACCTCTTCGGATACAGTGAAGATATTCTTCTGATATCTCTTTACAAGCTCCTTGTTGAGACTTGAGGCAGGTTTGTCATACATGAGGTCGATGTGATAGTGGCCGATGGAGAGTCCATGCTTGAGGATTTCCAGTCTGCTGCCACTCTTTGCCGTCTCAGTAGTTGAGATGGCACTGAGAATCGTCTCCTGGGTCTTGTCCTTATATATCTTTCTAAGAGCATCAAGTGTATCCAGCTGTGTCGCTTCAAGGAACGTCATGAGGGCATTAGGATTCAAGGCGTGGAGTCTGTCAAACTCAGAAGCAGGTCTTTCTTCATATCCTGATTCGACAAGTCTGTCGATTACGTATCTCTGGTATTCTTTTTCAGATAGTATGGCGTTCATTTAGTAGGAACCTCCTTTTTACCGGTGACGTACTCATAGATTAGCGACTTGCGATACTCAGCAAGGACATCAAGTTGCTTCTGCTTGTCTGCAATGATGGAGTCGATTTCGGAGCACTTGGTATTAAGAAAAGTAGCAATATCGTTTTGGATAGATAATGGTGGGACTGGTATCAATGAATTACCAAAGTCTTCGAATGCAATGTTTTTTCCATCCCTTAGACTCATTGTAAAAGAGTTCATTTCCTGAATAAACCCTTGAGTTTTAAAAAGATACCTATAATAGTCATCACAAATGTTTCTTGTTGGATAGAAAATTTGATATGCCGGAGACACAACCCCCTCATAATCAGAATATTCAAAACCACCCTGAAAACTTCTTAGACTGATACAAAATGCACCTTTATGTACTGTCTTTAGTTCTGATAAATCTACTTTTTCATTCAGCTTAACGGCCTTCATACCTGATAATTCTTCATATTTGTCCTGGGGGATTACTCCGTATTTTTGAGTAGGAGAAAGAAGCTGAAGGCATATCGTGTTACCTCTCTCATTCTTTTGAATGAAAACATATTTCCCTTTTTCAAGTTCCCAGCTATTTGGAATCATCCCAATCCACTCAACACCGCTATCCTTCATCTCTACATTCGGATCCAGTCCTTTTGTGACGGCTTCAGTAATTATTGACTTTCTATACTCTTGAAGAGTCTCTATCTCTTTCCGGATATCCTCAGAGATGGAGTCGATTTCCGCGCACTTGGAGTAAAGGAATCTAGTAATTAGTTGTTGTTCTTTTAGAGAAGGAATCACAACATTAAAGTTTTGTAACATTGGTAACCTGAGGGAAGGTACCGTAGACTGAGCGCTTCCGTAATTCATTAATTGAGGGAAGAGATTACTAATATAATAGTGTAAAAATGACGTATTAATTTTGAAATCATATAAAAGATAAACACGTTGATGAATTGCATATTTCCCAAATGCATGATGAAAAACTCTTCCAGCACCAGCTCCGTCTCCAGCAACAAGAATACCTTCTCCGTCAAAGGTATATCTGTTGCATCTTTCAACCTCAGGAGATCTTACATAAAATGGAAAAGTACCTTCTGGATCTGCATTCTGCGTATCTTCATTCCCAGTAGTTATAGAACACAAATACTTTAAATGTTTTTGATCCCAAACTTCTGGGATGTTTCCTATCCATTTAACGCCGCTATCCTTCATCTCCCTCATGCTTCACCTCCGATTAGCTTGGCAATGCGTGAGGAGACGGATTTCTCAAGTTCGATGAACTGTTTCATCAGCTCTTCGCTTGGAGTAGGGGCCTGATATTTATAAAAGTATCGTGTGAATGGTATTTCAGCCCCGGTCTTGATTACAGGCTTCTTGGCAGCAAGATTCTCTTCAAAGAACCACTTTGCATCAGGAACATGGGGAAGTACCTCTCTTGCCATGTAGTCTTCGATATCTTCATCCCATTTGACTAGTTCTGTATCTTTTGTTTCCTTGTCGTAGATGATGTTTCCTTTCTTGTCACGCTGGATTTCAGCTTCTTTATCCATGATGGAGAGACCATCAGATATCTTATCAAGAAGTTTCTTGTCCAGGTTTGGAAGGATAGACTTCAATGCAGGAGCAAAAGCTTCAGGAGACATCCATTTCTTATCTGAAACATTCTCTTTCAGCTTCAGAAGAACACTGTCATATACCGGCATTGAGGCCATGTATTGGGCAAGTTTATCTTCATCCTTCTTGCTGATGGATGTACCCTGGGCTTCCAGTTCTGCAACCTTCGCAGGATCATAGAGTGAAGAAAGGGCGCCGGAACGTATCATGGCATCAATACTTTCCTCTGTAATGGAATAGCTTCTCTGTAATGGCTGCATGACAGCATATTCCTTGTAGATGAATTCAGTGTTAGGGAAGATCTTGCAGTATTCGTTTTCTTCGAATGATGTATAAAGGTCACAGATCTTCTGTCTGTCCTCTGGCAGGAACTCATTCTTCTTGTTGCCAAGAGGCTTTCTAAGCTTATGGCAGAAGGATGAAGCGTCGATTAGCTGGACAAATCCTTTTCTTTCAGGACGTTTGTTCTTGGAAAGCAACCATATATAAGTAGATATGCCGGTGTTGTAGAACAAATCTGTCGGCATCTGGATTATAGCTTCGATAAGATCGTTTTCAAGAAGCCAACGTCTTATCTGTGATTCTCCGGAAGAAGTGCTACCAGTGAATAGGGGAGAGCCGTTCTCAATGATTGCAGCCCTACCAAGTTCTGGATCCATCTTTGCCACAGCAGACTGGACAAAGAGAAGTTGTCCATCACCGCTACCGGGGAGTCCAGCTCCCCAACGTCCACTGAGCCCTTTGTCATATTCCTTTCTTACGGCATCCTCTTGGCCTGCCTTTGCATCTTTTCCAGCCCATGGAGTACCGAAAGGAGGATTTTCCAAGACATAACGACATTTTACATCGGAAAAAGGATCTTCCTTGAATGTATCTGCATTGACGAAATTGTCTCCGTTTTGGCCTTTGATGAGCATTTCAGCCAATCCGATTGCATGTGTCTGAGGCATCAATTCAACACCGAAAAGACGCACATCACAGCTTGGATTGTAGTGTTTGAGATAACTGTAGGCAGTGGAAAGCATACCGCCGGTACCTGCCGCCTGATCGCATATCGTTATTATCTTTCCGTCATCAAAGATATCATCAGAGCCTTCTGAGATGAGGAGTGCAACCATGGTCTTGATTATGTCACGACCTGTATAATACTGTCCTGCATCCACGTTCTGGTAGAATCTGCCGATAAGGTTTTCGAAGATATATCCCATCTTTATTGAGTCAAACTTCTCAAGGCTCAGGTCCAGTTCGGAGAAGGCCTTGACTACAGAGAAAAGACATCCGTCCTTGTCCATCTTGTCGATATGGGTCTTGAGATTTAGGTTTGTGAGTATTCCGCTGACATTGTCGGAGAAACCTTCGATATACGCCTTGAAGTTTGCGGCTATATTGTCTGCATCGTTACAGAGTTCCTTGAGAGAGAAACCTGAGACGTTGTAGAACTGGTATTTGGATATCTTGTACATAGCCTTTGCAGGGTATTGAGGATTCTTCTGGTACTGTTCAACAACAGCATCCTTGGTCTTTTCCAGAGCACACTCAAATCTGCGCAGTATAGTCATCGGGATGATTACGTCACCGTAATGATCTGGCATAAATGATCCACGAAGCTTGTTGGCAATGCTCCAGATAAAGTTGGCTTCGTTTGTGATATCTACGGGATTGTCATCCCAGAATAGGTCAGGCGTTTTGTTCATACAGTTATTATAGCACGAAAAAAGCAATCTACACTAATTCGCATAATATGCATTACAAAAAAAGGCTTGGCCTCTAAGAGGTTGATATCTGTGTAATACTATCTTCAACTTATTGCAAAACAGACTCTTAAGAAAGATCTTCTAAGTGCGGCAGAAACGGAAGGGGAGGGTGATAAAACAGCGGTCATCATAAATAAGACC
>JALFCJ010000214.1 GCA_022771185.1 Spirochaetales bacterium
TATACAGCCTCTCTAATAGAAGAAAACGACAACGAAAAAGGAATTGTCTCTCCAGACCTGACTATTTCATATAGAGGAAAGGCATCCATTCCTTTATGGAGATTCGCGATTCCATTGAAGGCCGATAGCCTTAACCAATGGAGTATAACAAAAAGAAGCATAAAGTCTGCCTTAGACGGAGGAATGAATAAAGATGAAATAATCCTCTATCTTTCCTCATTTTCTTCTACCCCCCTTTCTCCTCTCATCGAAGAAAGACTTTCCCTATGGAGCGAAGAATATGGGAGAATAAAGATAGAAAGAGCTGTAATACTGGAGACAGAAGAGAGAATCTCCAGGTTAATTAAGATGATACCTCAGATGCAGGAATATATTATATCAAATCCATCAGATAACTTATTTGTTATGGACGGAGGAAAAGAAGATGAGTGGAGGGAGATACTCTCATCCTCCGGCTTTGATATGCTTCCTGTAACAAAAGGCCCAGAGTTTATTAACTCCTCTGCATCCAGCTTTATATACACTCTTCCTTCCTCTCCTTCGCTTCCATTAAAACGAGAAGTTGAGTATGACGAAGTGGAGTACAACAAGATACTCAACAACTCCAAGTCATACATACAGAAGTGTCTTGTTTCATCACACGCAGTTTTTTCTTCAAAGACAGAAGTGAAACTGGACTGGGTGGACGGTCTTGATTATAGAGAAAAAAGAGATAAGGTACAGAAAGCCATTTCTGAAGAAGACAACCTTATAATAATGGGGGTAGATGAAGTGCCGATAATTATTCATCCTCTTATTCTCTCAGAAAAAGAGGATGGGGACGAGCTCTTTACTGATAGAGGAAGCTTTGATTTATCCAAAATCTGGATGCTATCTCAAGTACCGACCTACGTTACTTCCATATCTCAACATCTTTCGGATAGTGATAACCAGTAAAAGACTCGAACTGCAGTTTTCCCTGCTCCATCAGCATGTCCCAACCGAACTTTAGGGTACAGCCTGCTTCTTCTGCAGCCAAAAGGAACTTTGTGTACTTTGGCTGATATACGATGTCGTAGGCTATCTCTTTACCTGAGAAATGGAAATTCTCTGCTGGGTTTACATCTTCATATGGATGTAGTCCCATATTTGTAGCTTGTACTACCAAGTCAACTTTTCCTTCATAACGTGATATGTTATCCAGGCTGTCGGAGCCTACACCATAGAGCCTAGCCAATTCATCGGCTTTGCTTTTTGTCCTATTGACGATCATGACTTTTACATTTCTCATCTTCAAAGCCCATACAATGGCCTTTGCTGCTCCGCCTGCGCCTATTACCAAGGCACTCTTTATTCTGCCATCGTCTATTTCTTTCTCGATTGGATGAATAAAACCATAGTAATCTGTATTTGTACCTTTCCACATGTTAGGTACTCTTACTACAGTATTGCAGGAACCTATCTGTTTGACTTCCCTTGTAATATTTCCCAGGTATTTGACGACATCAACCTTAAAAGGAACTGTTACACTGAAGCCTCTCATTCTCAGCATCTCAGCCAGTGTCAAGAAAGATCTGATAGATTCAGAGAGGAATGGAACATATACAGCGTTATAGTGGATCTTATGGAATCCCGGGTTATGAATCTGAGGAGAAAGAGAGTGCATGACTGGGTTTCCAACAATCCCGTAGATTCCTGTATTATCGTTGAGCTGATCTGCCCTATATAACAGCTTAAGCTCTCTGGCACTGACCATGCCAGGTGCAACTGCTTTTCCGTTGGAACCGAAGGTCAGGATACTGCCCATCTTTTTATATAGGATTCTTGTAGCTACACCCCACTCTCCCATTCCTATGATAATCTTAGGTACATCTTTCAGCTCTTCATTGATTCTGAAAAGAGTCATAATATCAGCTGTGCTATGCGGTGTAACTGCAATCTTTGCAACATCACCTCTGGATGCTAGGGAATGGACACGGGAGAATATATCTGCAGGCACGCCTTCGAAGTCATGATAACTTCTTATTACCTTCATTCCTAAGCTATGGGCAGCCTCTTCAACATCACTTTTCTTTACATCGTCTTCAATGTCTACATAAGAAAAGCCCCCGTTCTTCATTGTTTCAATCAAGAGGCTTCTTCTGGCTTTTTCCTGTAATGTACACTTTCCGCCGTCAGATACACGGCGTAGAGTAAGAATAACAGGAATATCAACCATAGAGGGGAAATCTGCAGCCTTAGGCACTTCAGAGGATGAAAGAAGATCTAATCTAAGTTCACAAATATCTACATAGTCCTTATTGTCAGCAAGGGCTTTAAGATTATCTAATATTGTTGGTCCAGATAGTGTAAGACAAATCAAAACTCACTCCTCCGGGGGTGATTGTATTAGTTGAAGAGAAAAGGTTCAACACAATAATGCATAAAACCTGCATATTCATAGAAAAACATGCAAACTTTAATATTTATTACTGTCAATAAACCTCTCAAGATATCCTGATACATATTCAGCCCAGCTATATTGAGCCATAAACTCACCTTCGAAATTCTTTAACACAGCCTTGTCTCCGCGTTTGAACTTGTAGTAGTCGCAGTCAATCTTGGAGGCATCTACTGCAAGAGAGTTGTATGAACGGATTACTACAGCTTCTGAGCCTACTTCCCTCAGACTCTTCATCATGGCTGTTATGATCTGCTGCATATATGCCTGCTGGGAGGAATCGAACTCGCTGTCTTCAAAGAGTATTCCTGCAAGCTCTCTGATTGTGCAGCTTGCTCCTGCCCTCAAAATAAGATAAGCGATAAGTTCCTTACTCTTACTTCTGGCAAACTTGATCAAATTCCCTTTCGTATCAAATACGTCGAAGTTTCCAAAACACTTGGCAGTAAGAAGGACATTACTGTTATCTTTGACAGGGAATCTCAAATGCTCCAGTTCTTTTCTGATTTTTTCTTCAGAAACAGGCTTCATTACATATCCGGATGCATGAAGACTCATGGCAGGGAGAGCATACTCGTCGTAACCAGTAACAAAAATAATATTTGTCTCAGGATCCTTTGCCTTGATGGCTTCAGCCAATTCCAATCCTGTCATGCCTCTCATTCTAATATCAAGAAAAGCCACATCAGCCTTATTTGTCTTAATCCACTCGACTATTTTCTGAGGCCTGGAAAAACTGAATACCTCTGCTTCAGGTTTAACTGTCTTCACCAAATCTGTAAGCATTTCCAATGCCAAGGGCTCATCATCAGCTGTAATGATTGTCATTCCTAAACCTCCAAAACTAACTATATTTTCCTTTTCATTACCTCTAGTTGTCAAGGCAAAACCCATCATTTGGATAAGGCATTACCATTCTGTGGAACATCTTCCTTATTTTACTCCCTTTTCCTATACTCTTACTGGAGTAAAAAATGAAAAACCTACAGGTTCAGGAACTAACCCTCGCCTTTGCAGATAGAGAAATACTTAGAGATGTTTCGTTCAATATGAACGAAAAGACCAGATGCGCCCTTGCTGGTGCCAACGGATGCGGCAAGTCTACCCTTTTAAAGGCTTTGACAGGAGAAATACAAAGTGACAGTAGAAGAGTCAGCATAACAAAGGGCGCCAGAATCTCATACCTTCCACAGAGTGATATTGTTCTGGGAGATAAATCTGTCTATGACACCGCGGAAGAAGGATATGCAAGATTCCAATCTATTCTAGATGAAATAAAAACATGCGAAGAGAGAACAGAGTGTGGTGGCAAAGAGGCTATGAACGCTGCAGAAAGGCTGTCTGAACTACACGAAACTCTTGTAGACAGCGGATACTGGGACCGCAAGTCACGCATTGAAACGATCCTCATGGGTCTCGGGTTCGTAGTCTCTGATTTTTCACGCCCGGCAAAAGAGTTCAGCGGCGGATATCAGATGAGAATAGCCCTGGCAAGAATCCTTGTTGAGAACCCTGATTTCCTTCTTTTGGACGAACCTACAAACTACTTGGACATTGAAGCTATGACATGGCTTGAAGACTATCTAAAAGGCTTTAATGGAGGCTTGATGATAGTTTCCCATGACCAAGAGTTTCTTGATGATCTTGTTACTGAAGTATATGAACTTTTCAACGGAAAGCTTACACGGTATGCAGGAAATTACACCAAGTACACAGAAACAAGAAACATGGAGATCGAAGCTCTGGAGAAAGCTAGGAAAAAACAGGAAGAGGAAATGGAGAAGACTGAAGAGTTTATTGAGCGCTTCAGATATAAGGCCACAAAGGCCAAGCAAGTCCAATCCAGAATCAAGATGATGGAAAAAATCGAGACCATCGAGGTTCCGGGACACTTGAAAAAACTACACTTCTCCTTCCCTCCCTCACCTCACTCAGGTAACGATGTAATGGTTGTTGAGAACCTGGAAAAGAAGTATGGCGATAACACTATATATAAAGACTTCTCTTTCCTTGTATCAAAGGGTGAAAGACTGGCTATCACTGGCCGAAACGGAGCTGGTAAATCTACACTTCTTAGAATACTCGCAGGGGTAGATAAAGAATATTCCGGCCTTGTCAGAGATGGAGCGGGAGTGATAAAGGGCTACTTTGCACAGGATACTGAGAAGACTCTTAATCCCGATAATGACCTCATTGAGGAGCTGGAGACTGTTGCAGACACAAAAGACCAGCCAAGACTAAGAAACATGCTTGGCGCCTTCTTATTCTCAGACGACGATGTATTTAAGAAAGTAAAAGTCCTTTCAGGAGGAGAAAAGTCCAGGCTTGCCCTGTTGAAGATTCTTCTTCATCCGTCAAACCTCCTACTTCTGGATGAGCCTACCAACCACTTGGATATCAACGCAAAAGATATGCTCTTGGAAGCTATAAAGAACTACGAGGGAACTGTAATATTCGTTTCCCATGACAAACATTTTATAAAGAATCTGGCAACGAGAATTCTTTACATCAGTCAGGATGGACCGGAGTTCTTCACTGGTGGCTACGATTACTTTGAATATAAATTGGAAGAAAAAGAAGCCAAGTGGAAGGTGGAAAGAAGCAAAGAAAGAGAGAAAGTGGTGATCAAACCTACGTCTTCTTTCCAGGAGATGAAGGCCAAGAGAAATAAAATCAGGTCATTGGAGAAGGAACTGGAGTCTATCTCCAAAGAAATTGAGAGTCTTGAAAATGAAATCTCCCTGCTAGATGGAGAGACAGAAAAAAGCGAAGTATATTCTGTTCCTGAGAAAATAAAGAGTGTGATGAAGAAAAAGGAAGAGAAAGAAAGGATTCTGGAAGAGAAAGAAGAACAATGGCTGGAGAAAAGCGAAGAATTGGAGGCTCTCAATGGAGAGAATAATTGAACCCACTCCCCTTCAAAAGGAGTTTTCTTCCCTATTCCCTTCTTTAGTCTTGGCCTCTTCTTCTCCCAATAGAAAAAAACTCTTGGAAGAAGGTGGAAGCCGAGTATCTGTATTTGTACCTGAAACTGACGAGATTAATGTAGGCCTGGATTATCTATCTCTGATGAAAGAGAATGCAAAAGCAAAGATGGAGGCATATCTCTCCTCCCCCTCTTTCTCTCCCACTCTTCCTGCCATCAGTGCAGATACTCTGGTACACATCGACAATAAGCTATTGGGTAAACCAAAAGATATAGATGACGCAAGAAATACGCTCCGCCTGTTATCAGGAAGACGGCAGAGTGTTTTGACAGGCTGCGCTTTATTTGAAGAAGGATACGGTGTCACACTCTTTTGCGATGAAGCAGATGTTGTATTCAAAACCTTAAGTGACGAAGATATTGAATCTTACATCGCTCTTGGCGAATGGAAGGGAGCGGCAGGTGGATACAGACTCCAAAAGAATGGATGGAGACTTGTAGAGTATATCGAAGGAGACTGGACTACTGTTGTAGGACTACCCATAAAGAGACTTATTGAGATAAAGAAGTCTCACCCCAGAAGCTCGTCATAGTGCTCCAGTCCTAACTGGAGTATTTTTGTGATGTGCTCGTCCGACAGGCGGTAAAGAATACTTCTACCGTCTTTTCTGAATTTAACAAGTCTGGAGGAACGAAGGATCTTCAGTTGCTGGGACACAGCAGATTGGCTCATCTTCACTTTTTCACTGATAGTTCCTACATTGCACTCTTCATTCTCCCATAAGACGAAGAGTATTCTCAGTCTAGTAGGATCTCCGAATACTTTGAAAAAGTCAGCCATATCCACAATTTCTTCTTCACTGATCACTTTTTCTTCCATCATTGTCATCATTCCTTAAATTTATTATATAATAGTGCAATTAAGGGGAAAAATCAAAGAAAGGAGTAAGGAGAGTATAGATGACCATAGACGACAAGAAGGCAAAGATCATTCTGGAAGACGGATGTGAATTCAGCGCTGACATTATCCACGACAACATGGGGTCAAAGAGCATTGACATTTCCGGACTGAGAAAAGAGACTGGATATATCACTTACGATCCAGGTTTTATGAATACCGGTTCTTGTATGTCTAGTATCTGTTATATCGATGGAGAGAAAGGCATCCTCAGATATCGTGGCTACGATCTTGAAGACTTGGTTTCAAAGTGCGACTTCATCGAAGTGGCTTACCTTATGGTTAAAGGAACTCTTCCTAACCTTGAAGAAAGAAACAAGTACATGCAGCTTTTGAACAAGCACAGTCTCTTACATGTAAACATGAAGCAATTCCTTCGCAACTACCCTTCAGACGCCCATCCTATGAGCATTCTCACTGCCATGGTGGCTTCTCTTTCCGCATTCTATCCAGAGCTTGAAGAGAGAGACCCTGAAGAAAACATAGACCTTACAGTAACAAGACTTCTTTCCAAGATGAGAACTATCGCTGCATATACTTATAGGCAGATGAATGGATTGGAGTTCATCGACCCGAAATATGAATACTCATACTGCGAAAACTTTTTGAACATGATGTTCCATACTTCTGTCAATGGTTATACTCCAAACCCAGTACATGTAAATGCTCTCAACAAGTTGTTGATTCTTCATGCAGACCATGAGCAGAACTGCTCAACCACTGCCGTCCGACTTGTTGGAAGCAGCGAAGCAAACCTTTACGCTGCAGTCGCTGCAGGCTGCTGTGCCCTTTGGGGGCCAAGACATGGCGGAGCCAATATGGAAGTCATGAATATGCTCTCAAAGATTCAGAACGATAAGATGAGCATCGACGAAGCAATAAGAAAAGCGAAAGACAAAAACGATCCATTCCGTCTCAGCGGCTTTGGTCATCGTGTCTATAAGACTTTCGACCCAAGAGCAAAGATTGCAAAGAGAATATGTCTGGAAGTAATGGAGACCACCCACACAAACGATCCTTTGTTGGATATCGCCATGGAGCTTGAAGAGAAAGCTACTCATGACGACTACTTCGTCTCCCGTCACCTCTATCCAAACGTGGACTTCTATACCGGCATTACATTCCGTATGCTGGGTATTCCTGCAAACCTCTACACAGTAATGTTCGCCATGGGTAGACTCCCTGGATGGATTGCACATTACTTGGAGTGGAGACATGACGAGTATATGAAGATTGGTAGACCTAGACAGGTATATACAGGCTCACCTCTCAGAGAAGTAAAGCCAATTAACGAAAGATAAGGTTTTCCCCGGATTCCATTCTCTAGTCCGGGGTTTTATTTTTTATACAATCTTTGCTAGCATTATTAAGGGAGGAATCATATGGAAAAAGGAAAGGTAAAATGTGTCATATTCGATTTTAACGGCACACTCTTCTTTGACTATAACGAAAATAAAGACGCTTGGAATATTGTAGCATTAAAGCATAGAGGAAGTGAGTTTGGAGAAGAAGAGTATCTCTCTATGATGGGAAAGACAGATAGAAGATGCGCTGAATATATCAAGAAAGACGGCACGGACCAAGAACTGGATAAACTCAGTGAAGAAAAGGAAGATATTTACCTAAGGCTTCTTGTAGAGAGAAATATAAGACTCGAGAAAGATGCTGTATCATTTATTGAAGAATGCAAGAGAAGAGGAGTAAGAGTAATGATCGCCTCCTCAGCTCCCAAGATGAATATGGACTGGTATATCAAGAACCTTAATCTTGGAGATTATTTCAACATTGACGATATTGTTGCTGGACGAGATGATATTCCTTCCAAGCCCGCTCCAGACATCTATATGTATACTCAGCGCTTAGGCGGATTTGAGGGAGAAGAATGCGTCGCTTTTGAAGATGCACCGGGAGGCTTGAAGTCTGCTCTAGGAGCTGGTTTCAGAAGAGTATATGCAATAAAGAGCCCAGGAATGAACCTGGAAGAGACTGGGAAATTGGCTCCCCTTGTAGACTGGAAGTGGGCTCTAGAGCATATTGATGAAGTGTTGGCATAAAAGAAAGGGGCTCATACCCCTTTCTTTTCTATCCTTTTGTTTGCGTCTTCTTTTATCAGGGTATAAAAAGTCGATACAAGAGGAATAAAAACCAGCATGCCTACCACTCCAAATAAGCTTCCTCCCAATGTCACTGCAAAGAAAACCCAAATGGCAGGTAAGCCCACAGAAGAGCCCACCACACGTGGATAAATCAAGTTGTTCTCAAGCTGCTGTACAACCAGGAATACAATAACGAATACAAGTGCCTTTACAGGACTTTCCAAGAGTATCAGGAACGCCCCTACAAAACATGCAATAAATGCACCCACTATAGGAAGGAGGGCCGAGAACATTACAACAACACCGATCATCACTGCATAGGGCATTCTAAGTACAGAGAGTACAACCATAAATATCGTGCCAAGTATTACTGCTTCAAGGCACTGTCCAGTAATGAAGGATGAGAAACTATTGTTAAGGACAGAAACAAAGTGTTCTGTTCTCTTTCTTGTATTCTCCCCTAGATATGCACGTTTCAGAATGTTTATTTGTCTTCCAAGTCTCTCTTTCTCTCCCAATATATATACTGCGAACACTAGGGATACAAAGAAAGATGCGAGGGAACTGACCACTTGACCCGCAGCTGTAAATGTAGTGGAGAGTATCGCCCCTATTCCGTTTTTTAATACTGGTAGTATTTTTTCTACAAAACTCTCCCAGTCCTTTTCTAAAGTCTGAGACAAATCAGGGAAATCTTTTTCCGACAAAGCCAGGTGATTCTCGATAAAAGCACCGAGTTTCTCCAAGGCTCCAGGTACCTCTCTCCCTATATTCTGAACAGCACTGACTATCTCAGGAACAACTGTCACAAATAGAAGAACCACCAATAGCGCCACAAAAAGAAGAGACAGAATAATCGAGAGGACTCTTTTGAGCTTCTCCCCCCTGCCTTTCATAAAACAGAGAAGTTTTCTTTCTATGAAAGACATAGGAAGATTCAGGACATAAGCAATTGCTACTCCCAATATAAAGGGGCTCGTTATACCAAGTATTATTCCCAATACCCCTGTAATCCTATCCCCATACAAGAGAAGAGCAAGAACCAATACAATTGACAAAAAAGATGTTACCATCTCTTTTTTGTTATCTTTATTTTGTATCAATATTTGAGTTCTCCATGTATTTAGCCTTGATAGCTTTTAGGAAAGTGGCAGTGTCTACACTCTTGACACTCTTTCCACTGACTGTTACCCCGCCTTCCACAAGAGATGAAAGATCTTTTGTCATGATTCCATCTTCAATTGTATCAAGGGCGGCTTTCTCCATATTGTCTGCAAAAGCCATGAGAGACTCTATTCCATCCAGCTCTCCCCTCTTTCTGAGAGCTCCTGTCCAAGCAAAAATAGTGGCCATAGGATTTGTTGAAGTCACTTCACCCTTGAGATATCTATAGTAGTGGCGAGTAACTGTTCCATGGGCGGCTTCATACTCATAATATCCATCAGGAGAAGAAAGGACGCTGGTCATCATAGCCAAGGAACCGAAAGCTGTTGAGACCATGTCGCTCATAACATCGCCGTCATAGTTCTTGAGAGCCCATACAAAGCCACCTTCGCTTCTTATGACTCTTGCTACAGCGTCGTCGATGAGAGTGTAGAAGTATGTGATTCCCTTCTCTTCAAACTTCTCTTTATATTCTTCTTCATATATCTTCTGGAATGTAAGCTTGAAAGTCTCATCATACTTCTTGCTGATGGTATCTTTTGCGCTGAACCAGAGATCCTGGGAAGTGGAGAGAGCATAGTTGAAGCAGGAGCGGGCGAAAGAAGAGATTGAAGAGTCTTTGTTATACTGTCCCATGAGAACTCCAGGACACTCAAAATCATAGATTGTCTCCCTCGTCTCGTTTCCGTTTTTGTCTGTAAACAACAACTCTGCCTTACCTTCTGTCGGGACTCTGAACTCTGTAGCCTTGTAGATGTCTCCATAAGCGTGTCTGGCGATAGTTATCGGTTTATGCCAGCTTTTTACACTAGGCTTTATGGAAGGGGTGACGATTGGAGTTCTGAATACTGTTCCGTCCAATATGGCTCTTATTGTTCCATTTGGACTCTTCCACTTTTTCTTCAAGTTATACTCGCTCATTCTGTCTTCGTTTGGAGTAATGGTGGCACACTTCACTCCAACCCCAAGACGCTTGATGGCTTCTGCACTTTCAACTGTCACCTTGTCATCAGTGTCATCTCGATTCTTCAAGCCCAAGTCGTAGTACTCGGTCTTAAGATCCACAAAAGGTAAGATGAGCTCATCCTTGATCATGCCCCAGATGATTCTTGTCATCTCGTCGCCGTCTATCTCCACAAGAGGAGTTTTCATTTCTATTTTTTCCATTTAATTACCCTTTATTTCGTTTAATCTTCCACCAGAGAGCAAAGTCTTCTTCTGCGTGTCGGTTGCAAAGAGAGAGAGAGGAATATCCTTGCCTGTTGTAAGGTCCTTTAATATGAACTGGCCCTTCTCAAGAGAAGAATAGACATTACTTAGCTCCAACTTATCTCCCTTGTTAATAGATTGATAGTCTGCTGCATTCTTAAAAAGAAGTGGAAGAATACCGAAGTTACAGAGATTTGCCTGATGAATTCTCTCAATCGATACTGCAACGACCGCTTTTACACCCAAGTACATCGGGCAGATGGCGGCATGCTCTCTGCTGGACCCCTGGCCATAAGAAGCGCCTGCAACGATAAAACCACCCTCCCCTTCGTCTCTAAGTTGTGCTGCACGAGTAGCGAAATCAGGATCCACAGGATTAAAAACGACCTGACTGTAACGAGGGATATTCGATCTATACTTCAAGTACTGCCCAGCTGGCATTATGTGGTCTGTAGTAATCTTGTCTCCCACCTTGATCCATACGGAGCCTTTGATAGAATCTGAAAGGGCTGTATTTGATGGAGGCTCCCCGATATTCGGACCACGCTTGATTCCTTCTCCCTTTTCATGTGGGTAGATAAACATAGAGTCATCGACTATAAATGAGTCTGTATATTTGACGCTTTCAATATCGCTATCACACTCCATAGGATTTGAGAACTCTCCCTTTACTGCACTCCAAGCAGCCGTCTCAGGGCTGACAAGATATACTTGGGCGCTCTTTGTACCGCTTCTTCCTTCGAAGTTTCTGTTGTTTGTTCTTAGTGAAACGCTGTCTGTTCCTGGGGACTGGTGGTTACCGATACAGAAACCACAGGCACTTTCAAGAATTCTTGCCCCTGCCTTGATAAGAGTCTCCAAAGTTCCGTCTTTAGCTATCATCTCAAATACCGCTCTCGAACCTGGAGCAACGCCCAAAGAAACGTTTTCTGGAATTCTCTTTCCTTCCAGTATCTTTGCCACCTTCCTCAAGTCATAATAGCTACTGTTAGTACAGCTGCCGATCAATACCTGATTGATCTTCACATCGTATGGCACGTAACCCAACTTATTGTAATACTCATATCCCAAACGTCCGGTAGAGTTTACCTGT
>JALFCJ010000229.1 GCA_022771185.1 Spirochaetales bacterium
TGTCTTATCTTCTTCTACATCAAATAGTCCAGGAAGAAAGAGATTATCGTCTGTCTCTTCCTTTTTTCTTGTGTTATAAGTCTTCTTTTCTTTTTCTACTTTTATAGAATCATCCAACTCTGAAACATCAAACAGACTGCCTTCAAACCATTCGTCCTTCACTTCTTACTCCTCAAGATAGGATAAACTGAAGAATTAGTTTTGTAGAGATATAATTCAATAATAGTGTAACCATCGTTGTCTTGGGATGTAGTATAACCCTATACATTGAAGAAAAAGGACAGTAGAGCACGCTCCACGCAAACACCTCTAAAAATGAGCAGTCCTAGTAAAAACTTATTTCATAAACCCCTAAACTAATCATATACTTGTATTAATATGAAAACAGGTACTACGCTTTGGAAGAGTCTTCCTAAAAATGAAAAAGAAGAATACAAGAAAATGATTCTTGCTTTCGCGAGTCTCACTAAAATGTTTGCCCAAAAGACAAAAGGTGAAGATCAACTACCCATTCCAATCATAAATTCAAAATATCAGGAAACAGTTTTTGGGAAAGTATTTAAAGCTAATATTGAAGACATTGGCAATACATCTTATGACTTTTCATTAGTTGGGGAGGCAAGAAACTATCTTATTGGCCTTAAGACTTTCGGGTTTAATTCCTGTACACAAAAGATTTCTCAATTTAAAGCATATCATCAAGAATGGACATCAATCTTTGAATCAATTAAACAGAACTCTGTTGGAAAAAACACTAAAAAAGAAGTCGATGAGGCAAATAAGGATTTGTATCTTCGTATAGCTGTACGTATTTCATATCTGCGAAACACGAGAATGGAGTCGTCGAGGGCAAATATCAAGTGTTTGGATAAAGGAAAAGAAACAGAAGCAGTATACCATGTATTAATGCCATCAAGCTCAAGCAATATACCTATCATATTTGTAGGAGAGTTGTCCTATGACCCTATCGATATTTCTAAAATCAATATCATAGGGTGCACAAGCAAAAATACTCCAACAAACTTTGATTTCACAGATGGGAAGCACTACTACCGCTTTACTTCTGCAGACAGTCAGCTTCTAATGAATTTTCAGAACAAAGACATTGTCTTAGAAGAATGGAAAGTAATATATGCTGAAGATGCATATAGTATTTTCGCAAGCATTGCAGATACTCTTACGAGTAATAATACAAACGAACAAAAAATATCAGAATCATATTCTTGGTCCCTCTTAAATGAAAGTGACGAAGTTGAATTGTTTTCAGGCTTCAACGGTTTTTATGCAATAGGATCAAAACTATCCATGGGAAATAGGATAGAGAGGATTAAAAGATTTGAAGAAAAGTTTAAAAACTCCATTCGCGAAGAAGATTTCGATGAAATCATCAAAGGAGTTCGACATTTCTTGTTAGATGAATCAAAGACAAGACAGGAAAAAATCGAAAAGGCTACAAAGAGAGACGACATAATCGCATTGGCAAAAACTACTGGCAAAGATGATCTCTGCCAAGAAATTGTAGACATTCTGTACCGACCAAAGGGAGAATTATATATACCTCTCCCTAAATCACGATTATTCCATACAATGCATCCTGACTTCTTTACACAAATACCTATTAAGTTTTCAGAAAAAGGAAGGATAAAAACATCAAAGACTGATAGAGAGTTTAATCTTATCTTTGAGCCATCTGGAACTTTAATACGTTCTTTTATAACAGAAGATTGGGGGAAAGGAATCGAATCATCAAAAAGGATGAGCGAACTTGGAGAATGGATTCTAAGAGGCGTATTTCAATTGAAAGAGTATGAACCTCTAACGAAAGAAAGACTTTTTGAAGTAGGATTGAATGGAATTAGGCTATATAAATTAAAGGGATCGGAAGATATTCATCTTCAATTCATCTGGATTGATAAAGAAAACCCTCCAGAAGATTATTGGGGACAATAAAGAAACCTTATTGAAAAAACTTTAAGGACATATCATAATAATGTTAGCGGCGCGCCGCAATCTTCTTTAAGGAGTCTACAAATGAAGTGTGCCTCTTTTTTCGCTGGAGTAGGAGGAATTGATATTGGTTTCGAACAAGCAGGATTTGAAACAGTATATGCAAATGAGTTTGATCCATATGCAGCAGAGACGTTTGAATTAAACTTTCCAATAAAAGTTGATAGAAGAGACATCAATATAGTAAAGCCTGAAGAAATACCAGATTTCGAAATCTTACTAGCTGGTTTCCCTTGTCAGGCCTTTTCCGTTGCAGGTTATAGAAAAGGGTTTGATGATGAAAAAGGAAGAGGGAATCTCTTTTTCCAGTTGATTAGAATAATGGAGAAAAAGAGACCTCGTGTTGCTTTCTTCGAAAATGTAAAAAACCTTGTCGGACATGATAACGGAAATACTTTCAGAGTCATTTGTGAAGCATTGGATAGCCTTGGCTATACTTATGTATCTCAAGTAATGAATGCAGACCAATATGGTAATGTCCCTCAAAACAGAGAAAGAATTTATATTGTTGCGTTCAGAGATATTGAAGATAAAATGCAATTCTCTATGCCAAACTCAATTCCATTGACAAAAACAATTAGAGACATAATCGATTTTGAAGGAACTGTCCCAGACAAGTATTACTACAAGAAGGATAAGTGTTGCTTCTATGATGAACTTGAGAAATCAATGAAAAATCCTGAAACCATTTACCAGTGGAGAAGGAAATATGTCAGAGAAAACAAATCAAATGTTGTTCCAACTCTAACTGCAAACATGGGAGAAGGTGGACACAATGTCCCTTTGATACTTACTAATGATAAAAGAATCAGAAAACTAACCCCAAGGGAGTGCTTTAACACACAGGGCTATCCTGATACTTTTAAGCTCCCTCAACAATCAGACAGCAGATTATATAAACAGGCAGGAAACTCTGTCGTCGTCCCTGTCATTAATAGGATTGCAACATGTATCAGAGAGGCTATAAATGCTGCTGATTCAAACAAAGATGTCACTATTTCTTTTACAGTAAAGGAGTTTGATCTTCTAGATAAATGCCTGTCCTTCTGCATAGAACACTATGTCAACATTGAGCCTTTAAACTCTCTATCGAAAAAACTAAAAGCCCTAAAGGCTTGTAACATGTAACAGCTAATTACTGTTTGTTTTAATTTTATCCTGGTTTATTTCACTTTGATCGGTTAAGATCTGTAGTATGAAAGGTATAGCTGAATCAAAAGATGGAATGTCCAGGATGCTTGTTTCAAGGCTAAATGTAGGAAATGCCTACACTTTGGACAACTTGGCTTCTCTTATTGGGCAGCAAACTAATGCCTTGAGAGGCAAAGGTGTCATAACTAAAAGCGGCGCTGACTTTCAATTCTTAATGGTTACTCTTGAAAAAGATCAATGGGCTACAATGGGCTATATTGATCACTTAGACGGATATACTCTATTTTGGTCAGGGCAAAACAAACTGAAATCTGCAGAAGAAAAAATCCAATCCGGATTGTTCGACACTTTCATTTTTATACAAGAGAAACGAAGAACACCTTACATATATTATGGAAGAGCAATTCCATTAAGGACACATATCGTCTGGGAGAGAGGAATACCTTCACACATTGTTTTTGATCTTCCAGAGTATAAAGACTACTTGTTGTCTCAAAACAAGCTGACACAATTCGATATCTTCTCCGGACACTTAGAGTCAATGGAGGAAGATAACAATAACTATAGTTATGTCGCAAAGAATTCTGAAAAAGAAGTCTTTACGAAAATAAGGCTTACTCAGAGTAAGTATCGCAAGAACGTTATAGAGTTTTGGAACGGAAATTGTTCTGTTACTGGTGTAGATGAGCCAAGTTGGCTGATAGCTAGTCATATAAAACCTTGGAGAGAATCAACAAACGAAGAGAAAACTGATCCTCATAACTCACTGCTTCTCACACCTAATTATGATAAGCTGTTTGACAGAGGTGTTATTTCTTTCTCACCTAGTGACGGGAAAATATTACTTCCAGAAACTCAGAGCAAGCAAATGTGGGCTAATTTCAACAGAATGCATATCAATGAAGATATTAAATTACGTTATGTTCCAAAGGGTATAGAACAGTATTTGGAATACCATAACCAATATATTTACGGCTTCAACCCAACAGATGAAAACACAGAAGATATTGTAGAGAGTTTATTGGCAAAAGGACTTGCATAGATATCTGACAAATCAATTGTATTTATTCCACAAGCTACAAACATATTATGCTTTTCTGTTTATCTATCAATGAATTAAGCACTTTGCTAGAGCTTTTGCAACCTCTGTTCCATCGATAGCTGCACTTACTATTCCTCCTGCATATCCAGCACCCTCTCCTGCTGGATACAATCCAGGAATAGACTTAAAGTCATCATCTCTGACGATGCGAATAGGAGAACTTGTTCTAGTTTCAGAAGCTATCATCACTGCTTCGTTAGTAAGGAACTTACCTCTAGTCATACGGCCAAAGTTTATAAATCCATCTTTAAGAGATGAGGAGACTATTGGAGGTAAAACCTCATATAAATCAGAGGAGACAAGGCCTGGAGCATAGGTAGTCTTAGGAAGAGTTGATGAGAACTTATTCTCAACAAAGTCAGCCATTCTTTGACCTGGGGCCATGAAGTTATCACGAAAACTATTTCTCTCTATATTCTCTACCCAATCAAGAACAGAGAATATTCCCTTGTCAGGGATATCTTCCTTTCTTATCTGCACAACCATTGCAGAGTTTGCCTTGCTTCCTGAGCGGGAAGAAGAACTCATACCATTCACGCTTAGCGCTCCATACTCTGTAGCTGTCGGGACAATGCTGCCTCCAGGGCACATACAGAAAGAGTACACTCCCCTTCCGTTGACTTGAGTAACGAAGGAATAAGTTGCAGGAGGAAGATACTCTCCCCTTCCCTTTGGGTTATGGTATTGAATTTGGTCTATAAGAGCCTGGGGGTGCTCAAGTCTTACACCAACTGCAGTGTCTTTGGCTTCCAAAAGAATAGAAGAAGAATCCAAGAACCTATAAACATCCTTTGCACTGTGGCCTGTAGCAAGGATTACAGGGCCAAGGTATTCTTCTCCATTCTCACACTTTACGCCATATACTCTTTCATCATTCTTTAAGAGCGAGGCAACTTTAGTATTAAAGTGTACTTCTCCACCACTTTTGATGATAGTGTTACGAATATTCTCGATGACAAGAGGAAGTTTATCAGTACCGATATGGGGGTGAGTTTCATAGAGGATGGATTCATCTGCTCCATGCTGAACCAATAATGACAATACCTTTCCTACGTCTCCACGCTTAACAGATCTTGTATAAAGCTTACCGTCACTATAAGCTCCGGCTCCCCCTTCTCCATATACATAGTTGGATTCTGTATTGAGTTCTCCCTTTGTACATAAGAGAGCACAGTCTCTCTTTCTCTCGTGTACATCTTTTCCTCTCTCCAATACAATTGGCCTGATACCATTCTCTATCAGTGTCAGGGAAGCAAAGAGCCCAGCAGGCCCCATGCCTACGACGACAGCAGAGGGAGACGAAGAAACACCAGGAAAGAAAACAGGAGTCCAAGTGTTTTTCACTTCTTCTCCTACAAAGAGCCTTACTCTTAGGTTTATCTTTATATCGGAACGCCTCGCATCAATACTTTTTCTCAGGATCTTTATTCCTGTTACTTTATCATTTGCTATTCCACACTTAGATGATGCTCTCTTACTTATGGTTTTCTCTTCAAAGGCCTCTTGAGGCGTAAGAGTAAGGTCTATGTCTCTTATCATATTGAGATTATCTCATTATGTAGGAATAAGGACAATGACACCAAGCTTTCTTTTTACTATTATAATGGCGTGAATATACTGAGCATTGAAAACCTGGAAAAGACTCTAAAAGACGAGCCTCTCTTTGAAAACGTTACTCTTGGACTGGAAAGTGGAGAGAAAGTAGGAATAGTCGGAAAGAATGGATGTGGTAAATCCACATTCCTCAAGACTATCTCTGGAGAAATTACACCAGATGAGGGAAAGATATCCCTCAGAAGCGGCACCAACATGGTTATGTTGGAACAGAATGTTACATACCCTGAAGGCTGCACTGTCATGGATTATCTATATCTATCGAAAGACAAGAATATAGAGACCTTGAAAGAGTATCATAAAGCATTGGGGAATGGTGACGAGAGAGCATACACAGCACTTGGAGAGAAGATAGAGAAAGAGAATCTCTGGGATATTGAGAGATCATTTCTTGCTTCCATCACAGATATGGGTGAAGACTTCTCCCCCGAGAGCAGAATGGATTCCCTCTCAGGAGGAGAACAAAAGAAAGTGGCAATCGCCAGAGCCTTTGCGCTCCGTCCAGGATTATTGCTTCTTGATGAGCCTACTAACCACTTGGACATCAAGAGCGTCGAGTATATAGAATCTTGGATAAAGGCAACATCAATCTCAGTAATCATAGTCACTCATGACCGCCATATCCTCAACGAATGCTGCTCTACTATCTGGGAACTGGATAGAAAGCACTTCTACAGGCACCCAGGTTCTTTCTCTGCCTACTTGGAGAGAAAAGAAGAAAGAATAGTTATGAATGAAAAAGAGCAGCAGAGACTCCAGACTATTCTCAGGCGAGAGCTTAAGTGGCTTATTAGAGGGCCTCAGGCAAGAACTGGCAAAGACAAAAACAGAAAAGACAGAATCGAAGAGATGCAGTCATCACTGGAAAAAGTTCGTGACGATAAGATGACTGAGTTCTCTTCCCTTGAAAGAAGACTTGGAAAGAAGATCCTAGACTTGACCAACATAAGAAAAAGCTATGATGATAGAACACTCTTCTCCGACTTCACATTCTCTTTTACAAAGGGAATGAAGATAGGTCTCGTCGGTGATAATGGAAGCGGTAAGTCTACTCTCTTAGATATTATGGATGGCAGGACACTTCCTGATAGTGGAAGTGTAGACAAGGGCGTAAACACTGTCTTCGGGTATTATGACCAGCTGGGAAGAAACTTGGAGAGCAAGAAGACAGTCCTTGATTACGCTCTTGATTATGGAGAGAGAGTAAGATACTCAAAGGGCGAAGATGTAACGACTGCAAGATTCTTGGAAATATTCGGCTTCCCTTCATCTATGCATCGCACCCCTATAGAGCTTCTCTCTGGAGGAGAGAGACGAAGGCTCTATCTCATTACCCGTCTCATATCGAATCCCAACTTCCTTCTATTGGATGAACCTACCAACGATATAGACATAGAGACGATGGAAAACTTGGAAGAGTATATCTCCTCCTTCCCAGGCTGCGCTGTGATATCTAGTCACGACAGAACATTTCTTGACTGTACTGTAGATATGCTCTTTGTCATCGAAAACGAGAAGGTCACACTCTTTCCTGGTAATTACACACAGTGGAAAGAAGAAAAAGAGAGAATAGAAGCTGAGAAAAAGAGTGCTGAGATAGTTAAAGAAAAAGAGAAGACAGAACGCCATAATAGGGAGAAGAAGGGCCTTTCATATAAAGAAGAGAGAGAAAAAGAGCAGCTGGAAAAAGAGATAGAAGAAATCGAGGCTATCATAGGTAAGCTGGAAGAATCTTTTGTTACAGCTGAAAAAACAGAGCTTGGAACTCTACAGGAAAGAACCAAGCTCTATGAGGATAATAAGATTCTCTTAGATGAAAAAACTGAGAGATGGTTGGAGTTGGAAGAGAAAGCTTCCAATTAAACATCATCTCCGTTTGTTACATCTTCCGTGTCCATTAACTGGGCGTTAGTCTTACCAGGGATAACTCTCCTGATAAAAGGAAGAACACCGGAGTATGTCTTACTGAACTCTTCTTCACTCTCTTTCAGCGCCGCCTGCCATGCCGGTCCAAAGCCAGGAGAGTTGATTGTGAGTCTATCTACAGCCTTCTGATAAACCTGAAGTCTCTCCATCTCCTTTCTGCCAGGCTTCTGGCTCATAGTCTGAAGAGAGATTCTAAGATTCTCGTTCTGAGTCTTTAACTCTTCATTACTCTTCTTAAGCTTCTCAACACCTTCGCTTTCTATCTCCATGCGGGAGGTAAGCATCTCTTTGTATTTCTTAACTTCGTTCTCACCTTTGATTCTTGTGGATCGAACCTTAAAAAGATATATAACCCAAATAACTAGTGCAAAACCTAGTCCTACTGCCAAACCTATAAAGAAATCATGCCAACTTGTCATAAAATACCTTCTTACTTAATTTACTCTATTTTTTAGTCAAAGGAAAGAAAGGCTTATATCTTCCCTTTCTTCAATTTTTTTATTATTATAACCTATGTCGCCTGGGTGGTGGAATGGTAGACACTGGAGACTTAAAATCTTCTGGCCTCACGGCCGTACGGGTTCAAGTCCCGTTCCGGGTATCCTTTTAGTCAGAATTTGATACAATCAAGTTCTGATTTTTTTATTTACTGCAACAAAAGAAATTACAAATCCTTCCCTGTAACGTAAAAGAACATATAGGCCCAAATAATAAGGCTTTTTTGGCATACCCTAGTAACGAAAATGAACACGTTATTCGCTTTCTTTTATTTTCGTTTACACGTTTGTAACGATTTATTTTAAACGTAACCAGGGTTTTGAATAATTTAACACAGGTTTATAAAAGCGTTTTACAGTACTTGAATTACGTTATCCTGTTAAAAAATAACGGTTTACAGTATTTGAATAACGTTCAACAGTACAAGAAAAACGTAACACAGTGTTCAATAAAGTAACACTGTATAAAAGACATCAACAAACCTGGGACAAAAAAATAAGGCCTACAGCAACAATGCCATAGACCTTTCTAATCATTCCCTACATCAAAGCTCAACCGGTACTTCCATCCCGCTCTTGAACTTCACCCTGAAATTCTTCTTGTCCACCACAACCATCACATCCACCAGCCCAAGCCAGAGGTTTTCGGAGAAATCAGTGAACAAATCTTCAAGTCCGCTTCTTTGACTACTACTGGACTACAGAAATAAGCTCAGGACAGTTGTCCCGTAGATACCCGACCCAACAATTATATCCCTCTGAGCTGAAGTGGACACCATCCTTCGCCATATACTCCTCCCTTACATTACCCGATTCGTCGTTCATGACAAAAGCAATGTCGAGTAATACCATCTCCACTCCATCACATCCACTATATTCAGATACAAGGCCCTTGATAATAGTGTTACACAAAGATATTCTTCTATTCTGGAGAGAGTATTCTGGGTTTGATAAACCTGTGATGGTCTCTATGTATACTTTGGGAACTCTTAGTTCAATCAGCCTAGAGAGGAGAGAGCGGTAGTCATCTTCAAACTCTTCATAGGTGAAGCTATTGTAGAAAGTGTCGTTTCCCCCTATTGCAATAAATACACACTCGGGCCTGATTGATTCCAACACATCCAGTCTTCTCGTCACTCCCCTTACGACTTCTCCCCCTACTCCAAGGCCTAGGACCATTCTCCCTTCCTCATTAAACTCTTCACTCCAGTTGTATCCTGCTATGCGGGAGTCACCAAGGAATACTATGTCTCCATTTTTTCCTTTGTTTTCCTCTATCCACGAAGCATAGTCGAAGTAATCATCTGGATGGATCCTATCTGAATTATCAGGCCTGCAAGAAAAGAAGAGCAAAGAAACAAA
Organism: Spirochaetales bacterium; assembly: GCA_022771185.1. Lineage (GTDB taxonomy): Bacteria > Spirochaetota > Spirochaetia > Sphaerochaetales > Sphaerochaetaceae > Ornithospirochaeta. Next base: position 9,661 of record JALFCJ010000229.1, read on the forward strand.
AGCTACAAATGCCAAAAGAAATATTCTCTTCATTTCATCCTCCTTTAAGACTACAGATATAGTATCAAGAATCTTACTCATCCTTTTGTATACAAGAGTCCATCTTTCAATCCTTAGAAAAAGTATTTGAAATCTGATTAAGAATCAAATAGCAGGGTTAATATATTATACACTTATAAATGAAATGTAAGCGTATTTTCGTGCCCCATATCCAAAATGACGAAATAATCCGCAGAATTAGTGCATGAGTAAAACTCATGCGCACTATACTGAAAGCACAAAGAGAAACATAGTTGCTGCGGTCAGATCCTGACTTGGCATACGCGGAATGGGGAAACGCCTCAGCATCCCTGAATCCACAATCAGCCAATGGGGTCATAGTCCAAGGTATTCAGATGTCGCCCCGCATCGGAAGAGGTCCTGACGGCAATACCTTCATTACCCTGGTCACGAGATCACGCTTACGGTTTTTCATTTATGTTTCTGTGTCTTTATGGTAAAATGAACGACACAAAATGAAATTTGGGGAGAAACGATATGAAGAGTATAAGCACTTTGGAAAAAATCAATCATCTGCTAACGGAACAGTTTGCGATTGACTATGGATGTACAGTTGAGGATTTTATTTGTCCTCAGCTGTCAATACCCTAAATGAAGAATTAATAATTTCATTCTTTTTCGAAAAAAACATGGGCATTTGTTGTGAATAATAACCTCGAAGATGAGGTCACGACAAATGACCCTCATCTCGAGGGTTGAAAAAATGAAGTCCAGGATGTACTCTGAGTCCAGATCTATGAACTCAGAGGGGCGTCATGCAAGGTCGGGAAACTTGCTGGTATCGATGCCCTCTAGTTTTTCTCTCCTCAGCTTGGCCTTCAGATTGCTGTAGTCGCCGAACCCGTTGTACAG